>RFHH01000028.1 GCA_003696075.1 Acidobacteriota bacterium | reverse complement strand
GGAGATCTGGCGAGCGCGCTCGGAGAGGAGGGCGCGGCGCGGGCCCGGGGGCTCTCGCCGGCGCAGGCCCGCTGGCTGGTCTCGCGCTACGGGTCGCGCTGGTCCCGCCTTTTCGAAGGGTCCCCGTGGGGCACGCAGCCGCTGGGCGAGGAGGGGATTCCGCTGGCGGCGGAGGTCGCATGGGCCGTCCGCCAGGAGCACGTGCGCACCCTCTCCGACCTTCTCCTCCGGTTCCGGCTGCCGGAGATCGTCGCCGACGAAGAGGCCGCCGCCTCGATGGCCGCGCGCCTTCTGGGCGAGTTGGCCGGCTGGAGCGCCGCGAGGACGGAACGCGAATGGCGCCGGTGGCGGCGGGAACGCCGCCAGATGTACGGCGGACCGGAGGCCGGGAGGGACCGCCCGTGATCGCTCCCCGCCCGTTCGCCCGGCTCGGGCCCGGTCCCTTTCTGGTCGCCCACCGGGGCGTCCCGGCCGCGGGACCGGAGAACGCGGCCGCCGCCCTGGTCGCAGCGCGGGAGGCCGGGGCGCCGGTGGTCGAGCTCGACGCTCGCCCCGCCTTCGGCGATCTGCTCGTCGTCCTCCACGACGCCACGCCGGCACGCCTCACCGGCGAGCGCCTCCCGGCGGCGTCGCTGCCCGCCCCCCGACTCCTCGAGCAGCCTCTTCTCGCCGACCCGGACGACCGGCTGCTCCTGCTCGACGAGGCCCTCGCTCTGTTGGCGGGTCGGACCGTCGTCGACATCGAGCTGAAACCGGAGGCGTCGGTGGGAGCCGGCGAGATCGCCAGGCGACTCCTCGCCGCTCTCGAGCGTGCCGGCGACCCGGAGGGGGTGGTCGTCACGAGCGAGAGCGTCGAGGTGCTCCGGGAGGTCCGGTCGCGGGCCCCGCTGCTGGCGACCGGTCTCGTGTTCCGGAGCCGGAGCCGGGGAGACGCCGTGGAGCGCGCGCTGGCCGCCGCCGCCGGGCTGATCGTGGCCAACCGGCGGCGAGTGGATCCGGAGCTGATCGCCCGCGCCCGGGAGCGGGGCCTTCCGGTGTGGGCCTACACGGTGAACGACGCGCGAGAGGCCCGCCGGTTGTTCGACCTCGGTTGTGCGGCCGTGGTCACCGACCGCTACCCGGGCCTGGCGGCCGAACTCGGTGCCCAGGCCCCAGCGCCGCGCCTCCCCCCGGGACCCGAAACGCTCCTCGCGATCGACATCGGATCGACCGCGTCGAAGGCGGCGCTCGTCGATCCGGAGCGGGGGATCGTCGCCCTCCGGAGTTCTCCGACTCCCACCCGCACGCCGAAGGAAGGGTGGGTCGAGCACGACCCGGAGGAGACGCTGCGGACGGTGCTCCGGCTGGTCGAGGATCTGGCCCGAAGCGGCGCGGACCGCCCGCGCGCCGCGGCGCTGGCCGTCCAGCGCTCGACGGTGCTCCTGGCGGACCGGCGCCTGACGCCGCTGTCCTTCGCGATCTCGTGGCAGGACCGGCGCGGCGAAGGGTTCGTCGCGGGCATGCCACCCGGGCGGCGCGCCGCCCTCGAGCGGGAAGCGGGCCTTCCGCTCGCCGCCGCCTGGTCGGGCGTGAAGGGACGGTGGTTGTTCGGCGCCGCGGGAAAGGCCGGCCGGGACGCTCTCCTCCTGCCGCTCGGGTGCTGGCTGGCGGCTCGGTTGACGGGAGAACCGACATGGGTCGACCCGACGCTCGCCAACCGCACCTTCCTGGTGTCCGCGGCGACCGGGAGATGGTCGGAGGCGCTGCGGGAGACCCTCGAACTCCCCGAGAGCGCACTTCCCCCCATCCGTCCGAGCGTCGGGGACAGAGGGACGCTCCCCTGGCGGGATGGACGGGTCCCGCTCCTGGCCGTCATCGGCGACCAGCAGGCAGACTATGTCGGCGCCGCCGGCCCTCTCGGCGAGCGGCTCGTGATCAATCTGGGAACCGCCGCGTTCGTGATGCGTGCCTACGAGCGTCCTCCGGGGGTGGAGGGCGCCAGGGTGGCGCCCTTGTGGACGTCCGACCGGCGACCCGCGGCGCTCCGGTATCTTGTCGAGTTCCCCGTGACGGCCCCGAGCCTCGCGTCGGTGCCGATCCCGGCGGGCGGCGATGGCTCGGACCGCTTCTCCCGTGCCGTGGCGCGGGCGGTCGCGCTCGGTGACTCAGGTCCGGGTCGCTTCTGCCGCGATCTCGCCGACCGGGCCGCTCGCCTGATCGGACCGCGCGACCGGACGATCGTCCTGTCCGGAGGGGGAACGAAGAGCCCGCACCTGGTGGCGCTTCTCCGGAGGACCCTCCCGCTCCCCCCGGTGCTCGCCGCCGAGAGCGAGCTCACTCTCCTCGGGGCGGCCCGCCTCGCCGCGGCGGCGGCTGGCCTTCCGTGGGCGGTGCCGCCGGCCGGCGGTCTTGCCCCTCCCACCCCACCGGGGGTGTAGGATCGGACCGACGGAGGTCCGATGTCGGGTCGTATCGGCAAGGGCGCGCGGACGCGCGAGGCGGGTGGCCCGCACGTGACCTATCGAGCGGTCCGCATGCCGTCGGGCGCGCTCCTGCCGATCGAGGCCCGCCTCGGCCGCCGCGTGCTGCGGACGATCCCGCCCGACTCCGAGGAGGGGCGCCGGCTGCTCGAGAGGGGCGAGGTGGAGATCCTCGAGCAGCGCCGGGCTCCGAGGACGACCAAGCCGCCTCCCGGGTGGCTCGAGGAGGAAGAGGATCTCTGAGCGGCGCCGAGCGGCCTTCGCGAGCGCTCAGCCTCCCTCCCGCGCCAGGCGGCATGCGTCCTCGTAGCCGAGTTCGCAGGCGCGTTTGACATCGCGCCACGCGGGGCTCCGCTCGCCGAGTTTCCAGTAGGCCCATCCCCTCGTGTAGAAAGCCCAGGCGTTGTCGGGTTCGATCGCGACGAGCCGGTCGAGGAGCGCGATCGCCTCGTCGTAGCGTCCGGCGCCGTAGCGCTCGTAGGCCAGGCGGGCGAGCCGGTCCGGATCGTCGGGAAACGCTTCCGCCAGCGTGGGGGAAGAACCGCCGGCCTCCGGCGTCACGGAAACGATCGCCCCGGGCACGATGGCGAACGGCGCGCGCCGGCCCGGGCCCTCGGGGGACGACCACCGGATCGCGCCGTAGACCCTCGCCGCCGACCCGGGCTCCGCTCCCGCGCGCAGGTGGACGAAGCGCCAGGCCCGGAACACTCCGGGCCCTTCGTCCGGGAGCGGCTCGAGGCGGGCGCGCCGGTTTCGCTCGGCTTCGAAGGGATGGGACGCGGCGTACAGCTCCCCTCCTTCGTTGTCGTACACGTGCTCCACATCGAGCCACACCGGACTCGGCTCCCCGGGTCGCGGCGCAGGCTCGAGGCGAACCCGCGCCTCGAGCCTCAAGCGGGGTCCCTCGCCGGCGGTGGCGGGGGCGGGTTCGCAGTGCACCAGCCACGGAAAACTCTCGGCGCGTTGCCGGGCCGGCGCGCCTCGGGCCGCTTCTTCCGCATCGGGAGCCGGAGCCAGCGGCTGGGCGAGGGGAACCGCTCCGGACGGCGTGATCGCGGAGGCGGCTTCGGCGAGTCGCGCGGCCAGCCCGCCCGGCGGACTCCAGCCGAGCGTGAGAGGAAGCGCGATCGCGGCGCCGGTGAGCCATGCGCCGCCCCACCGCTCGAGGCGACCCCGGGGCGCCGCCCGCCGGTGGGCCCGGGACGTGGGCCAGGACGGATCGGGGACCCTCGTCCAGGAGGGAGCCCAGCGGTCCCGTTCGATCCGGGCCTCGAAGTAGACCGCGTCGACGAGGAACGAGGAGGCGAACGCCCCATAGAGGCCGATCGCCGCCGCGACGAGGGCGGCGAGCCCGGCGGCGACCGCGCCCGCCGCCGCCCCCGCGTACCGCCCGAGTCCTGCCGCAGCCGCCAGCAGGACGACCGACGCGATGGCGACCCCGAGCCCGGTCCAGGCGAGCTCGCCCAGCAGGCGGAGGCGACGGCCGGACAGGAGCCGCCAGGCGCGCAGGAGGCCGGCGATCGGTCCGACCTCTTCGTGGACGACGACCGGTCCGAGCAGCAGGAACCCGAGCGCCGCGAGCGCCGACAGGGCCACGAGCGGCACCGCCGCCGCGGCCCAGGGCGGTCCGGCCCAAAGGGCGACCGCGGGACCGGCTCCGAGAACGGCGCCGAGGAGCAGCGTGGCAGCCGCCAGGTCGGGGGTCCGGCGCATGGCCTCGCGCAGGGCTCCTTTCGTCCGGCCCGTTTCGAGCCAGCGTGACGGGATCCGCAGCAGCAGGGTCTGGGGAAGCATGGCCCCGGCCACCGCGACGGCGATCCCCAACCCCGCGAGGCCGCCGGCGAGGAGCCGTCCCGTACCCCCGCCGAGGACGAGGCCCGCCACCCCGGAAGCGGCGGTGAGTCCGGCGCCAGCGGCCTGCGCCAGCCCGCCGAGGAGGCCCGCCACCCCCAGCCCCACCAGCGTGGCGAACCAGCATTCGCGGAAGGCTCGGCGCGCCCAGGCGCGCCGCTCCCGGGCAGTCAGCGGGCGGAACGATCCGGGTTCGGGAGGAGCGGCGCCCCCGGGCGCCGCCGGGACGGGGACCAGACGCACGGACGCGCCGGCCCTGACGAGATCCGCGAACAGCTCCTCCGCCCGGTACAGCGGGACCTCCTCGGCGACGCGGACCGTGCCGCCCGCCACGGCCGGTTCGAGGTCGGGAGGCCGCCTCTCCAGGTGCCGGGAGAGCGCCTCGCGCGCCGCCTCGAGGTTCTCGGCCGGGACGCGGTCGATCTCGACGTGGTAGAGCACCGATCCCTCCCGCCGGCGCCGCCCGCGCCGGACGAGGGGAATCTCGGGCTGGAGAACGGGTCGCGCCAGATTGACGAGGGGAGAGGTCAGCCGTTCGCACCGCCGCGGTAGAAGCGGACCCGAACCCTCTCCACGGTGACCAGCCCCTCTTCCACCGCGCCGTCGAGCTCCGGGAGGAACGCCTCGATCTTCTCCGCGGTATCGACGATCTCGACCACGATCGGCAGATCGGCGGAGAGGCGGAGGATCTTCGCGCTGTGGAGCCGGCTGTGCGCGCCGAAGCCGAGGAGTCCCCGCAACACGGTGGCCCCGGCGAGCCCGCGCTCGCGCGCCCGGTGGACGATCCACTCGTACAGCGGCTGCCCTTCGTGCCGGTCGGACTCGCCGATGAAAACCCGAAGGAGCTCACCTTCGGCCGGCAGCACCACCATGGCCGTCCCTCCCTGGTCTCAGAGACGCTGGGCGAGGAGGTGCCCCGCAGCGACCGCCGCGAGACCGCCCCCGACATGGAGCGCGACGTTCCCGGCTCCCGCGAGGAGCTGGCGGTCGCGGAACATCTCCCACGTCTCGAAGCCGAAACTCGAGAACGTCGTGAACCCCCCGAGGAGTCCGACGAACAGCGCTAGCCTCGCCTCCGGCCCGAACAGCCCGCGCACCTCGGCCAACCCACCCATGACCCCGATCGCGAAGCAACCCGCGAGGTTGACGGCGAAGGTGCCCCACGGAAAGAGCGCCCCGGGCAGGAACCTGTGGACGAGTCCGCCCGCGGCGTAGCGGGCGACGCTCCCCGCGAACCCGCCGAGGCCGACCAGCAGCACCGGTTTCATCGGGCCGTGGACTGTCGGCCGGGGATCCACTCCCGGGCGGCGACGTTGCCGGCCGCATCGATCACCCGGACGGCCAGCGGTCGCTCCCCGCTCTCCTCGAGCCGGGCGCGGAACGTCTCCCGTTCGCCGTCCTCGACCCCGTCCACCGGCTCGATCGGGATCCACCGCCCCGAAGATCCGGCCACCTCGGCAAGAGCGACGCGCCCGTCCCGGTCGTGCGCTTCGATCTCGATCGTGATCCCCCCGTCCTCCTCGGCCACACGGAGGCGGTCGATCACCGGTGGGACCGTGTCGAGCCGCACCGGACCGGTCACTTCGGAGGACTCGAGCGCCGCGCCCGCGTAGTTCGCCGGGGCGTCGCTCGCCGTCACCCGGAACCGGTAGACCCCGTCCTCGAAGCCGCGGGCGTCGAAACTGAAGAACGTGCGCTCGAGGTCGCGCGCCAACGGGAACCAGCGGGTGCACGGACCGCCGACGTCCCGGCAGGCGTCGATCCGGTACAGGAGGCCGTCGCCGTCGGGATCGGCCGCTTCCCAGCGGAGCGTGAGTGCCCCGGGCTCCCAGGCGCGTTTCGAGCGCCAGCCGCGGCGCTTGGCCTCCAGCTCACCGCGCTGTGCTTCCGGCACCGGCTGGCGAACGACCGGCTCCTCGCCGCCCGTGACCGTCGAGGGCGGAATCGGCCGGTAGGCCACCCCCGGCGGAAGGACCTGGACGTTCTTGATGCGGGGCGGGCGGTTGAGCGGGCGATAGCGCCCCTCGATCCGCGCGACCGAAGCGTCTTGCTCCGCCGCGCGGCCGAACTCCACGGCGACTTGCACGAAGCGCGCCAGCGGAAGATCGGCCGCCTGACCGTTGTGGCCCGGCGGGCCGGCCGCATCGTCGAGCTTCCGCCATCCGCTCCACCCCGGCCCCGGCTCCTTGGTGTTGCCGACGCGAATCTCGACGGCGATGCCCCGCGAGGCGCCCTCGGGAACCGTGGCCGCCACCCGTCCGCTCCGCGCCCTGACGCCGAGGTCGATCACGTCGGAGACCCAACGCGCGGGCCGCGCCGTATCCGGACCGAAGATGGAAACGATCGCGGGGTTGCTGGTCGCGGCGGCGATGGCCGCGCCGCCCGCGGCGAGAGCCGAGACGGCCCGGGCGTCGCGCCGCGCCAACCACAGACCTTCTCCGCCGTCACGTCCGATCCAGAAGACGCGCCCCTCGCCACCGGTGGCGAGGAGCACGCCGCCGCCGGTCGTGGGAAGAACCGAAAGGGGCGTTTCCTTGCTGTCCCGCCACAGCTCCGACGGCTCCCCGTTACGGGGAATCCGCACCAGAGCGCCGCCCCCCGCCGGAAGCCGCCCCGAGCGTTCTTTCTTCTTCGCGCGCTCGTCGTCCTTCTTCGGCGTGACCGTCACGCTCGCGCTCGCGGCGGTCGACCCCGTCCTTTCCTCGCGGGACCGCTCCGCGGCGGAGCCGGCGAGGGCGGCCCACACCGTCCCGTCGGCCGCTATGGCGAGGTCCGCGACCTCGGGCCGCTCGCTGTCGTAGACCACGAAGGCCGAACCGCCGCCGTCGATCCGCACGACCCACCCCGAATCGGAGGTTCCAGCCCAGACCGCTCGGCCGGCGCCCACCGCGAGACACCGGACGTGCGCTTCGCTCGTCCGCCAAAGCTCGCGCGGAGGTTTCCCCGGAGGGATCCTGAGGACGCGCCCCGGCAGCCCGGTGGCAGCCAGGAGGGCGCCGTCGCTTCCGACGGCGAGATCCCAGATGTACTCCGCGTCGGGGCGGGCGATCTCCACGGCCGAAGAACCGTCCGGCGCGATCCGGTAGATGGCCCCGCGCGGTCCGGTGGCCGCGTAAACGGCGTTCTGTCCGGCCGCGAGCGCGAGGACCTCGGGTGCCTCCCCGAGCCCGGAGACGACCCTCGCGGGGCCGCCGTCCCGGGGAACGACCCACAAGCCCGCACCGTCCCCCGCGGCGATCCAGACCGCCTTTCGGGTCACCAGGAGATCCCAGACGACGGCCGAGGGCGGGCGGGCGAGCTCGCGCTCGCGCGGCCCGGCCCGGAGGTGCCCGTCGGGTGCGAGGACCGTTCCTTCGAACGTCCCGGCCCGGAAAGCTGCTCCGGAACGCTCCCAGGAGCGGCTCGTCGCCGCCCAGGCCGGCATCGCCGGCAAGGCGGCGAGAGCGGCGAGAAAAACGGGGATGCGTCGTGTCATCGACGGTTCTCCAGGGGCAGGATCTCGATCGCGGTCTCCACGCCGCCCGACACGCTCCGCCCGACGTCGCGCTCCGCACGCGCGATCGGGTACCACCGCGAGCGGTACATCGACTCGCCTCCCGGACGCGACCTCACGAGGCCGTGGACCGAAGCCGGCAGGGCCGGGTAGAGGGCGCCGCCGCGGACGATGCCTTCGCCCTCGCGCGCCAGCACCGCCGCGATCGCGGCATCCGTGCGGAGGGCGCGCACCGCTTCCAGATAGCTCCGAGCGTCGTCGGCGGTCCTGAGCCGGGCTTCCGCCACGGCACCCAGCTTCCCGTCGACCGCGCGCGCCGATCCCACCAGGAGGGTGTACCGGCCGGGGCCGGCGTCGCCGGGGACCTCGACCGCG
The DNA here is from genome assembly GCA_003696075.1 of Acidobacteriota bacterium. NCBI lineage: Bacteria > Pseudomonadati > Acidobacteriota > Acidobacteriota bacterium. The sequence continues at coordinate 13,515 of RFHH01000028.1, read as the reverse complement.
AGCGTTTCGTCCCGGGCGGCCCCGCGGGGACCGCGGAGCTGGACGTGGACGCGGATCGTCTCCCCCGGCTTCGCCGCGAGGCGGTCCGGAACCGCCTGGGCGAGCGTCCAACCGCCGCCCGGTTCGGCGGCGGCGATCTGGACGCGCACGGACCGCACGTCTGGCAGCGCCACGGGCGCTTGCATGAGCCGCGCCAGCAAGCGCTGGAGTTCCTGCGCGAGGCGCTGCTCGGCCGCTCCGTTCTCGCCACCCGATCCGGCGGCGGTGTAGCGGACGGGCTCGGCCCCGTCGAGTTCGACCGTCGCCCTCATGACGAGCGCCTCGTCGCGCTCGTCGCCCGTCGTGGCGGTCGCCGCCTGGCGGAGCAGCATCGAGGCGAGCACCGGCGTGAGCAAGGGCGAGCGGACCATTCGGTAGCGGCGTTCGACGGGAGCCCGTCCCGGCCGCTCGACGACCGCCTCGAACCGGACGGCCGGCGGCAGCGGACCCACCCGGCCGGTGATCCCCGTCAGCCGGTCCTGGGTGACGGTGCCGACGGGATCGCCGATGCGCGCGATCTTGAACGGCGACAGCTGCGACGCGACGGTGTGAGCGATCTCCGCCGGAGCCAGCGCGAACGCCGTGCGGCCGAAACCGAGGAAGGGGTGTCCGAACGCGAGCAGCCGGTCGCCTTCGCGCCACGTCACCGTGCCCGTCGCCGCGATCCGCGCGTCGCCCCACACCAGCAGAGCGCTCACCGCTCTCCCCGGCGCGAGGGCGTTTCCGTCGGACGGGGGCCCGCCGCCGGACGAAGGGACCACGAAAACGCGGGAGGGATCGACACCGAGACGCTGCCACAGTTCCGCGAACCGGACTCCCGCCCCTGCGCCCAAGCCCTGCACCGCCACCGCGAGCGGGGCGGGAAGCAGTCCCTCGGGTGCCGGGGGAGGTCCGTCGGGAAGCTCCTCCGACTCCAGCATCGCGCCGATCGGGGTGATCCCGCACACCGGCTCTCGAGGCAGAGCGCCGATCGAGTAGGCGAGCGCCCCGATCAGCTTGCCGTCGACGTACACGGGGCTTCCGGACATACCGGCGGCCACCCCGACGTAGCGCCCGGTCTCGTCCGCCAGCCGGCAGAGGATCATCGGCACACCCGGCGCGATCTCGTCCGGGAGCACGTCGAGGATCTCGACCGCGAGCGTCTGGGGGTCGCGACCGGAGAGGACCGTCCGGACCTCACCCATCTGGCCCGGGCGCAACGCGTCCGGCGGAAGCGTTTCCACCGCCCGGGACGCCGGGGCGCCGAGCGCCGCGAGCAGGACGGCAACCGGAATTTGCGCGAAAACGGCGTTTCGTTGCGGCACAGCTCCTCCGCCGCCCTCCCGAAGGGCGGCCGATTATAGGGGCCGCGCCAAGAGTCCCGCCGGGCGCCGCTTTCCTCCGGCCGGCTCCGCGCTCGCCCCGCGTCCTTTCGCGCCCGACGGGCCGGCCCGCGGCGCCCGGCCCCTCGAGGGCGTCCAAATCCTTGAACGGCCCGCTTTGACCGCAGCCCTGCCGGACACGACGTTTGACCGCGAGGTGCCCGACGAACGGTTCGTGCTCAGGAGGGAAGCTCGATGATCGGAAAGCGTTCGTTCCTTCCGGCCGTCGTCGCCCTCGCGCTCGCGTGTTCCGCTTCCGCGATGGCGTCGACCGAGAACGCCCCCGCCGGCGCCAGCGCCCTCGGCGCGGCGGTGGAGGAAGCGGCCGACATCCTGGATGCCCTGTTCGGATGGCTGCCGGGCTACGTCGGCCCCACGTCCGGCATCCTGCCGGATCCGGGGGTGCCCGTTCCGGGTGACCGTCCGGCCGCGCCGCAAGGCGCGGCCGAAGACGGCGGCGTGCCGCTGACCGGGTCGGGTGGCGACGAGTCGTCCGGTCCCTGGCCGGTGGCCAAGCCGTAGCGGGGCGGCGCGGGCGCGGAACCGGCCCGGTCCCGAGCCGGGCCCCCCGCCCGCGCCGGGCGCACCCGGTGCTAGACTGCGGGCCGGCACCCTACCGGAGCGCACGCCCGGCGGTTCGGCCCAGGTCCCCGGTGAACGCCGCCACCCAGAGGTATCGCCTGGAACGCCGCATCGGTGCGGGCCGTTTCTCCGAGGTCTTTCTCGCCCGCGACCGGATCACCGGCGAACGCGTCGCCCTCAAGCGCGCGCGCGGCGACGATCCGGGCGCCGCGGAGGCGTTCGCCGAGGAGTTCGCCCGCGTCGCTCCGCTCGACCATCCGGGAATCGCGCGGGCTTTGGACCTCGGACGCGATCCGGCCACGGGTCGGCCGTTCTTGGTCTTCGAGGCGATCGAGGGGACCCGGTCGCTCCACGCTTGCCGGGCGAGCGCGCCCGAGCGGATGTGGGGCTGGGCCGCGGGCGTGGCGGAGACGCTCGACTTCGTCCACGGAAGCGGCCTGATCCACGGCGACGTCAAGCCGGAACACGTCTTCATCCTGGAGACCGACCGGCCGAAGCTGATCGACTTCGGGCTCGCCCGCCGCAGGGGCACCGGCGGGGGCGGCTCGGCGACCACCGCCGCCCCGGAGGTGCTCTCCGGCGGCGAGGCCGATCCCCGCAGTGACCTCTTCAGTCTGGGGGCCACGGTCTACCGCTGGCTGTACGGCCGGTATCCGGCGGGGGAAACCCTGGAGGACCGCCTGCGTTCGCTCGACGCCGAGCCGGAGATCCCCTCCACGCCCCGACTGCCGCGCGAGATCTCGCAGCTCCTGTCGGCGCTCCTCGCGCCGTCACCGGCCTCCCGCCCCGATTCCGCCCGGGAGGTGGTGGAACTCCTCGCCGCCGCGGGCATCCCCCTGCCCGACCCGAGACTCGCCGATCCCTCGGCCCGGGCGCGGTCCGCTCCCCTCGCGGGCCGGGACGAGGTCCTCGCCGCCCTGACTCCGGCGTGGACCGGTGCGGGGGGCGGGACCCTCTTCCTGAACGCCGTCGGGCCGAGCGGGAGCGGCCGGTCGCGGTTGGCCAGGGAGATCGCCCGCCGCGCCCGTCTGGCCGGGCGCCACGTGGTGGTGCTCGATTGCCGGGAGGAGCCGGACGCGGGAGCCCGCCTCCTCCGGGCGTCGGGCGTCGGGAGCTCCGCCGGTCCTTGGCGCGCCGGAAGCCCGGGTCTCGCCGTGGCCTTGCACGCCCTCGCCGGAAGGCGCGAGCCGACGACGGTGGTCGTCGACGATGCGGACACACTCGGGCCGACGGACCTCTCCGCACTCGGCCGGGCCCCCGCCGTCCTCCCTCCCGACGCCAACCTCGCCGTGGTCGCGCTCACCGAGACCCCGCTCGGCGCGGGGTGGACGACCGTGCCGCTCCGGCCTCTCCGGCCGGCCGAGGTCGGGCGCCTCGTGGCGTGGCTCCTCCCCGGGCCGCCCGTCCCCGAGGCCTTCGCGGCGCGCTTGTGCCGGGACGCCGACGGCCGCCCCGGCCTGGTCTGCGAAGCGGTGCGGCGGGCCGCCCGAACCGGCCTCGTCCGCTGCGGTCCCGGAGGCTGGCGCTGGGGTCGCCTCGAACAGGAGCCGCTCGCGGCACTCCTGGATGAGGACGGGGCGGTTTCCCGCTCGGCGGAAGCCCTCGACGCGGCCCACCGCCCGGCCCTCCTCGCGGCGGCGACCGCGAGCGACGCCGCGACGCTCGACGACATCGCCGCCGTCGCCGGGGTCCCGCCCGACACCGCCGCCCGATCGGTGCGGGCGCTGATCCAGGCAGGCCTCGTTCGCCGCACCCGTTCCGGTCGCCTCCGCCTGGCCGGGGGTGCGGCGGTGGAGCGGCGCCTCGAGGAGCTCTTCGCGGGCGAGGCCCGCCGGGGGGCGCACGCCCGGTGGCTCCACCGGCTGGCGGGTCTGCGGCCGCCGGCGGACGGGCGGCCCGAGTGGCTCGGGAGGCTCGCCCGCCATGCACTCGGGTGCGGCCGCGAGGAGCTCGGGGCGCGGCTGGGGCGGCGGGCGGTGATGCGCGCGCTCCTCGCGGGTCGCCCCGACACCGCCGGCGCGATCCTCTCCCGGCTGGCGCCGTTCGACGGGCTTCCCGACGGGGCGCGGGCCGAGCTCGAGGAGGCGGCGGGCGAGATCCACCTCGACGCCGGTCGCGCCGACGACGCAGCCCGGCGGCTCGGGAGGGCGGCGCGGGCGTACCGGAGGGTGGGCCGGGGCGAGGGCTGGGCGCGGGTGCTGGCGCGGCAGGCCCGCGCGCTCGTGGACACCGGGCGTCCAGCGGCAGCCCGCCGCCGCATCGCCCTGGCGGAACGCGCCGCCGCGGCCCCGAGCACCCGGGCCGGGGTCGCCCTCGAAGCCGGCGTGCTGGCCGCGCGCCTGCAGGACTACCCCGCCGCACTCGCCCGCTTCGACGAGGCGGAGCGCCACGCGCCCCCGGGAGGCCTGACCGAGGCGCGGGCCCGCGCCGCGCGCGGGCGCTGCCTGGTTCTCCTCGGCCGGCTGGACGAAGGGGAGCGGGAACTCGCGCTGGCGCGTCGCGCCGGAGCGCGCGATCTCGCGCTCCTCGCCGCCGTCAACCTCGCCGCCGCCCAAGCGGCTCGGGCGCGCGGTGCCCCGCGCCGGGTGCTCGAACTCCTTCCGGAAACGCGGGAACTGCTCCTGGCGCGCGGTCAGGCGGACGGGCTCGGCATCCTCCACGGCTTCGCCGCCGAGGCCGCCGTCTCCCTCGGCGAATGGGATCTCGCGGTCGAACAGGCCCGGACCTCGGTGCAGTGGCGGAGGCTCCAGGAGCACTCCGGCTTCCTCGCCGCCGCCCTCGAAAGGCTCGCCCAGGTGCACCTGCTGCGCGGCGAGATCGCGGACGCTCGGGCCGCCGCCGAGCGTGCGATCGCGGCAGCCTCCGCCGCGGGTCCCCGGATCTCCGCGGAGTGCCGGGCGACCTTGGCTCGGATCCTCGCCGCCGAGGGGCGCGGCTCGCCGGCCGTCGCCGCCGCCCTCGCCGCGGCGGCCTCGGCACGGGAGGCGGGGCATCCCGAGACGATCGTGGAAACTCTGACCGCCGTCGCGCTGGCCCGCCGCGCCGCGGGCCGGAAGCGCGCCGCGCGGGCCGCGGTCAGGCAGGCGCTCGCGTGGGTGCGGCGGCTCGGCCGGCCGACCCGCTTCGAGGCGGAGCTTCTCGCGCTGCTCGCCGAGGCGGTGGCGGAGGAGGACCCCGAGCGGGCGGTGGGCCTCGCCGAACGGGCGCGGGCCGCCGCAGACCGGCACGCGGCGTTCGACGCGGGCATCCTCGCCCTGGAAGCGCTCGGCGAGGCGCACCGGGCGGCGGGACGCCCGGACGAGGCCCGCCGGGCCTGGCGGTGGGCCGCCGCGCGCATCGAGGAGGCGAGCGCGCGCCTCGCCTCGGATGCGGCGCGCCGGCTCGCCCGCTCCCGGCCGGACCGGAAGCGCCTGCTCGACAGGGCGGGAGCCGCCGCCGTTCCCAAACGCCTCGAGGCGCTGTACGACCTCGTCGGAGAACTCAACGCCCACCGGGACCCGTCGGCCGTCGTCGAGAACCTTCTCGACCGCGCTCTCTCCGTCCTGCGCGCCGAGCGCGGCGCCGTCGTCCTCCGGCGGCCCGGCGGCGGCCTGGCCACCGTCTGCCGGCGTGGCATCGAGCCGGAGACCGCCAGCGACGCGCTGGAACTGTCGAGAACCGTGCTGGACCGCGCCTCCGGCGGCGAGGCGGTGCTCGCCGCCGATCCCCTCTCCGATCCGAGGTTCGCCAGCGCCCTGTCGGTGCGGCTCTTTTCGATCCGGGCGGTCGCCTGCGTTCCGCTGCGGCACCGGGGCGAGCCGGTGGGGGCGCTTTACGTCGACAGCCGGACGCCGGGACGTCGCTTCGACGAGGAAGACATCCGTTTTCTGGAGGCGCTGGCCCATCACGCCGCGCTGGCGCTCGAAAACGCCCGCGCCTTCGAGGCGCTCCGGCGGGAGAACGAGGAACTCCGGGCCGCGGTCGGCGCGCGGGACCGTCTCGGACCGCTCGTCGGCCGCTCGGCGGCCATGCAGGAGCTGTTCCGCCGGATCCGCGCCGCCGCGCCGGCGGGAGCCCCGGTGCTGGTCCTCGGCGAGTCGGGCTGCGGGAAGGAGCTGGTGGCCCGCACCATCCACAAGCTCGGTCCGGAGCCGGAAGGACCTTTCGTTCCCGTCAACTGCGCCGGACTGCCCGCGGACCTTTTCGAAGCGACCCTGTTCGGACACGAGCGGGGGGCTTTCACCGGAGCGGACCGCCGCCGCGTGGGACTCGTCGAGCGGGCCTCCGGAGGGACGCTCTTCCTCGACGAGGTCGGCGACCTGCCCCCTCCGATGCAGGCCCGCCTGCTCCGCGTGCTGACGGAGGGCGAGGTGCTCCCTCTCGGCGCCCCGCGCCCCCGGCCGGTCAGCTTCCGCCTGGTGGCCGCCACGAACCGGGATCTCGAGCGGCTCGTGAGGGAAGGACGGTTCCGGCACGACCTTCTCTACCGCCTCGACGTCCTCCGGATCGTCGTGCCGCCGTTGCGGGAACGGATCGAGGACCTCCCGCTGCTCGTGGAACACATCGTCAACCGCCCGGGGTTCCCGGGGGGACCCGTCGAGGTCGACCGGCGTGTCGTGGAGAGGCTGGCCGCCTGGCACTGGCCGGGCAACGTGCGCGAGCTCGAGAACACCCTCGCGCGCCTGGCGATCCACGCGCGGGACGGGCGCATCGGCCCGGAGACACTGGCCGCCGATCCCGAACTCCGGTCGCGCTTCGGGCATCCGGACGCGCCGCCCGAGCGGACGCGCCTCGAAGAGGTCGAGCGGGAGGCCATCCGCCGGGCCTTGGAGCTGACGGGCGGCCACCGCGAGCGGGCCGCGAGGCTCCTCGGCATCGGAAGGGCGACCCTGTTCCGGAAGATCCGGCGGTACGGCCTCGAGTCCGCGGGACGCGCCCCGTCCGGACCGCGCCGGACGGCCGGAGAGGCCCCGGCGACGTGAGTCGTCTCACTTCGAGACGATCCGGGGCGCGGCCCGGGAAGCCTCGCCGCGGGCAAGTCCTTTGCGGTCAAGGAACTTCGGCGTGAGGATCCGGCTGGCACGCGCTTCGCAGGGTCCACGCTCGCCTCGCGAACCGGCGCAGCGGCGCCGGGACGCGGGACGGGGACGGTCGCCCCGGTCGGGCGAGCGGACCCCGGGGACGCACCGGCCACCTGGTGAGGACGCGGGGTGATCGGCAGCCGGATGCGCCCGCGGGATCCACTCCTCGGCGTCCGGCGGGCGCCGCGGCGTGGCGACTTCCCCCGAGGACCCCGACCTGGCCGTGGCGGGCCAGGTGGCGCATGGCCCGATTCCCTCCCTTCGACCCCGGGGCATGCGCCGGTCACGCCCACGGCTGGGGCTGCAAGCCGCTGCTTCCCGGTCCGTCTTCCCCTTGGCTTGCAGCCTCAGCCACCCTTCTTCTCTCCGGCCCCCCCGATCCGCCGGGCGAGGAGCCGGAGCGCATCGCGATACCCTTGGGGGCCCCGCCCCTCCACGTAGCCGGCGCAAGCCGGCCGGATCACGCTCACCCTTCGCCACGCCTCCCGCTCGCTGATCCGCGACAGGTGGACTTCGATCACCGGCCGGCCGAAGTCGAGGATCGCGTCGTGGAGGGCATAGCTGGTGTGGGTCAGCGCGCCCGCGTTGAGGATCGCCCCCGCGGCCCAGCCCCACGCGTCCTGCAGCGCGTCGATCAAGGCCCCTTCGTGGTTCGACTGCCTGCAGCGAACCCGCCACCCGTACTCCGCGGCCCAGGTCCGGACCATAGCCTCCAGCTCCGGGAGCGTGAGCGTTCCGTAGTGCGCCGGATCGCGCCGTCCGAGCGCGTTCAGGTTGGGGCCGTGCAGCAGGAGGATCTCTCCACCGTTCATCGCACCGACTCCAAGAGCCGCCGGACGTCGCCGGCGCCGACCTCCGCGCAGAGGGCGTCGCCCGCGTCCCGCAAGAGCACCCAGACCTGGCGGCCTGCTGACCTTTTCTTGTCCTGCGCGAGCGCGCCGGCGATCTCGCCCATCCGCTCGAGGAGTTCCGGCGGCGGGGCCACGGGGAGCCCGAGCGCGGCGAGCAGGTCCTGCACGCGCCGCTCGAGGTCGGGCGCGGCCAGAAAGCCGAGTTCCCGGGACAGGCGCAGCGCGGCGACCATCCCGGCGGCCACCGCGTCGCCGTGCGAAAGCCGCACGCCCGCCCGCGCCGCCGCCGACTCGAGGGCATGGCCCAGGGTGTGGCCGAAGTTCAACCGGCGCCGTTCGTCGCGCTCGTCGAGATCGCGGGCGACGACGCGGAGCTTGACCGCCGCCGCGCGGACCGCCACCTCTTCGACCGCGAAGAGGCGTCGCTCCGCGAGCGCCTGACGCCGGGCCTCGATGAGGTCGAACAGCTCCCTGTCGCCGATGAGCGAACTCTTGAGCGCCTCGGCGAGGCCGCCGCGGTAGTCCTCCTCCGCAAGCGTGAGAACGAACAGGGGATCGATATGGACGGCGCGCGGGAGTCTCACCGTGCCCACGACGTTCTTCACGCCTGCGAGGTTGATGCCGTTCTTCCCTCCCAGGGCCGCGTCGACCTGTCCGAGCAGCGTCGTCGGAAGCAGGAAGAGCGGAAGACCGCGCTTGAAGGTGTGGGCGGCCAGTCCGCCGAGATCGGTGAGCGTGCCGCCTCCGACGACCACGAAGGCGGTGCCGCGCTCCGCGCGCGCCGCGAGGAGTTCGCTCCAGCAACGCGCGAGCGCGCCCGGCGATTTGCTCTCTTCTCCGCCCGGCATCCGGATCTCGTGAAGCGGGCCCCGGGTGCGGGCTCGCAGCCGGGGGAGGACGGCCTCCGCGTGGACGGCGGGAAGCCCGGCGTCCACGAGCACCGCCGCGCCTCCATCGAACGAGAACGGCAATCCCCCGCGCCCGAAAGTCACCTCCGGCGCCTCCGGCAGGACGGGCCGCGGACTCTCGGCCCAGGGGCCGGCGTCCGGGTCGTACAGCGCCCGCAGCACGGCCACCGCGGCGCCGGCCGCGTCGAGGTTTCCGGTGTCCACCCGCGCGGCGGCGACGGAATAGCCCGCGGCTCGAGCGCGGCGAAGCTCGTCGAGCCGGGCCGCAGCGTCGGCCACCCCGGCCAGCAGCGGCCTCCGGGCGCGCGCCTTCCGGTCGAGGCGCGATGCGAGAACCCCGCCCGGCGCGTCGAGGTGCACGATCGCGGCCGCCCGGGCGAGCACCTCGCGCAGTTCCGGGTCCTCGAGCGTCCCTCCACCGAGCGCCAGGACGCGAGGCCCCTCGCCGCCCTGCTCCAGCCAGGCCCGAACGGCCGCCCTTTCCGCCTTCCGGAACGCCTCCTCTCCCCGCTCGAACAGCTCGGGGACGCTCTTCCCCGTGGCGCGCTCGATCAGCTCGTCGAGATCCTCGAAAGGCCAGCCCAGCCAACCGGCCACCAGGCGTCCGCACGTGGTCTTTCCCGCACCCATCGGTCCCGCGAGGACGAGGGCGCGCCGCGGGGTGTGCCCGCTCATGCGTCCCGCCGCGCGCCGCTCCAGCGCGGCATGGCCTCCCGGTGGCGGCGGACCGCCTCCTCGATCGCCTCCATCCGGTCGCCCCCGAAAACCTCCAGCACGGCGTCGGCGAGGACCAGTCCCGCCACGGCCTCCGCGATGACCGCCGCCGCCGGGATCACCACCACGTCGGACCGGACGTACCGCCCCGCCGCCGGCTCGCCGGTGTCGAGGTCCACGGTGGGCAGCGGCCGGCGCTGCGTCGGGATCGGCTTGTGGGTCACCCGGCAAACGAGCGGTTCGCCGTTGGTGACGCCCCCCTCGAGCCCCCCGGCCCGGTTCGTCGGGCGCACGATCCCCCGTTGTCCGGGCTCGATCGCGTCCTGGGCGTCGCCCCCGAGGACGGCGCTCACCGCCGCGGCGTCCCCGATCTCGACCGCCTTCGCCGAGGGGATCGACATCAGCGCGGCGGCGAGCCTGGCGTCGAGCCGGCGGTCGGCCTGCACGTAGCTCCCGAGTCCGGGAGGCAGGTTCCACACGATCAGTTCCGTCCTCCCTCCGAGGCTCTGGCCGGCGCGCCGGGCCTCGTCGATCCGCCGGCGCATCCGTGACGAAGCCTCCGGGTCGCAGCAGGAGAGATCGGAGGCGTCGCGCGCCCGCTCGATCTCGTCGGGGCCCCACCCGTCGGGCAGCCCCGGCGCTTCGACCCCCCCGATCGCGATCACGTGCGCCGTGAGACGGACTCCCAGCCGCTCGAGGAACCGGCACGCGACGGCCCCCAGAGCGGTCCGCATCGCCGTCTCCCTGGCGCTGGCCCGCTCGATGACGGGATTGATGTCGTCGAAGCCGTACTTGAGCACGCCGGCGAGATCGGCGTGGCCGGGCCTCGGCACGGTCCGCCGGACGCGGGTCCGCCCCTGCCGGTTGGACCGGTTCTCGATCAGGATCGCGATCGGCGCGCCGGTGGTCCGTCCCTTCCACAGCCCGGCGACGATCTTCGGCTCGTCCGACTCGATCGTCATCCTCTTGCCCCGTCCGTAGCCGCCCTGGCGCCGGCGGAGCCGCGGAAGCAGATCGCGCGCCTGGAGGGGCAAACCGGCGGGGAGACCGTCCAGCACCCCGACGAGCATCGGGCCGTGGGACTCCCCGGCGGTGAGGTAGCGAAGCATCTCCGTTCGGCCTCCGGACCGCGCCCGCCGTGCCGGCGTGGGCTTACGCGCGCGGGCGAAATGCTAACCCGAACCGGCGGCGCGCGGTCCGGAGCGTACAATCGTGCCCTTCCGGGGACGCGTCACGCGCCGCCCAACGCGGAGGTCGAGACATGAGCGAGACAGCGGTCCGGATCGAAACCGACAGCCTGGGCGAGGTGGAGGTGCCCGCCGACCGCTACTGGGGTGCGCAGACGCAGCGCTCCAAGATGAACTTCCCGATCGGCGACCAGCGGATGCCGCGCCCCATCATCCGGGCGCTCGGGCTGATCAAGCACGCGGCGGCCACCGTGAACGAGCAGCTCGGCCTCCTCGACGCGCGGAAGGCGGAAGCGATCCGGCGCGCGGCGCAGGAGGTGATCGACGGCAAGCTCGACGATCACTTCCCGCTCGTCGTCTGGCAGACCGGATCGGGCACGCAATCGAACATGAACGCCAACGAGGTGATCGCGAACCGCGCGATCGAGCTGCTCGGCGGCAAGATCGGCAGCAAGAGCCCGGTCCACCCGAACGACGACGTCAACAAGGCGCAGAGCTCGAACGACACCTTTCCGACGGCGATGCACATCGCGGCGGCGGAGGAGACGGTCCACCGCCTGATCCCCGCCCTGCAGCACCTGCTCGACGCGCTCGAGGAGAAGTCCTCCGCCTTCTCCGGGATCATCAAGTGCGGCCGGACGCATCTGATGGATGCCACCCCGCTCACGTTGGGACAGGAGTTCAGCGGTTGGGCCGCGCAGGTGCGCCACGCGATGGATCGCATCCGGTCCGCCCTCGCGCCCGTGTACGAACTGGCCCAGGGCGGGACCGCGGTGGGGACCGGGCTCAACACGCACCCGGAGTTCGCCGACCGCTTCGCGGCGCGGATCGCCGAGCTGACCGGGCTTCCGTTCGTTTCGGCGCCGAACAAGTTCGCAGCGCTCGCCTCGCACGATCCGCTCGTCTCCCTCCACGGCGCGTACAAGACGGCGGCCGCGGCCCTGTTCAAGATCGCGAGCGACATCCGGCTTCTCGGGTCGGGGCCGCGCTGCGGGCTGGGAGAACTGATCCTCCCGGCGAACGAGCCCGGATCGTCGATCATGCCGGGAAAGGTCAACCCCACTCAGGCCGAGGCGCTGACGATGGTCTGCGCCCAAGTCATGGGGAACGACGTCGCCGTCAACATCGCCGGGATGAACGGCCACCTCCAGTTGAACGTGTTCAAGCCGGTGATCGCGAGGAACGTTCTCGAGTCGGCCCGGCTCCTCGCCGACGCGGCGCGGTCGTTCACCGACCGCTGCGTGGCCGGGATCGAGCCCAACCGGGAGAGGATCGCGCAGCTGGTCGAGCGGACGCTGATGCTCGTGACCGCCCTGAATCCGGTGATCGGGTACGACAACGCGGCGAAGGTGGCCAAGAAGGCCTACGCCGAGGGGATCAGCCTCAAGGAGGCCGCGGTCGCCCTCGGCCTCCTCACGGAGGAGGAGTTCGACCGGCACGTGAGGCCGGAGCGGATGATCGGGCCGAGCGCGGGCTGAACCGGCCGGCCTACGCGCCCTCGTCGTCGAAGATCGACCGGCCGGCGCGCCGGTACCATTCGAGGATCGTTCTCCAGATCTCCTCGGCGGTCTCCGCGAACCAGAAGATCTCGGTGTCCTCCGGGTCGATCACCCCCTCCGCCGCGAGGAACTCGGCGTCGAAGGCGCGGCGCCAGAAGCTCTCGCCGACGAGCACGACCGGCACCGGCTCGATCGTGCGCGTCTGGATCAGGCAGAGCGTCTCGAACAGCTCGTCGAACGTCCCGTAACCGCCCGGGAAAGCCACGAGCGCCCGCGCGCGCTTGAGGAAGTGCATCTTGCGGAGGGCGAAGTAGCGGAACTGGAAGCAGAGCTCGGGGGTGATGTAGGGGTTCGGATACTGCTCGTGCGGCAGGTTGATGTTGAGGCCGATCGACTTCGCGCCGACGTCGTAGGCACCGCGGTTACCCGCCTCCATGATCCCGGGCCCCCCTCCCGTCATCACGACCAGGCGGCAGTCGCCCGGGCCCTGTCCCGCTCGGCCGACGATGCGCGAGAACTCGCGCGCGACCTCGTAGTAGTGGGACTTGGCCGCGATCCGCTCGCAGACGGCGGCGCGGCGGGCGAGTTCGGGATCGCCGGGGTTCGCTTCGGCGGCCGCACGCGCCTCGGCGAGCCGTTTTGCGGCCGCTTCGGGCTCCACGATCCGCGTGCCGCCGAAGACGACGATCGTCGCGCGGATCCCGTGCTCGATCAGCGCCAGCTCCGGCTTCAAGAACTCGAGCTGCAGGCGCGTCGGCCGCAGCTCGTCACGCTGGAGGAAGTCCGGATCGAGATCGGCGCGTCGATAGCTCGGGCTTTCCATCAGCCGCCGCACCCGCTCCGGGGCGTCCGGATCCTCATGGTGCGGCTTCGGCTGCGCGAACGGGAGCGGCTCGCGCCGTGCTCCCGGGGGCTCCGGCGGGCGGCCCGAGCGCCACCCTCCGCCGTCGGTCCGATCGCTCATCGCGGTTCCTCCTGGTCTCGATCGCTCCCGGGAGCGGCTCGGCGGGAACGATTTTCCAACAGCGCGCGCTCGAGCAGTTCCGCGAGCGCCTCCGGCGCGTCGACGTGCAGCCAGTGTCCCGCCTCCGCGATCACCGTCACGCTCACGCGCGGGTGCCGCGCCGCGCGCGCGAGCCGCTCGACACAGGCCTCCGTCCAGAACGCGCTGCGCCCCGCGCGCACCAGCTGCAGCTCCACGCCGGGCGGCGGATCCTCGACCACCGGCCAGAAATCGCCGCGGCGGTCGTCTTCCAGCAGTGCCTCGACGACCGCCCGGTCGAATCGCCACGCCACGCCGCCCGGGACGCTGCG
>RFHH01000027.1 GCA_003696075.1 Acidobacteriota bacterium | reverse complement strand
TGGGATCCGATCACCAACACCGCCTGCGCGGCCGTGTACGACGCCTCGGCCGGCGACCTCGGCCCGCTCCACACCAACGGCATGTGGACCGGCCAGCGCTGCATCGAGGACGACGACGCGACCGACACCACCGCGACCGACACGGCGGCCGACCCGGCGCCGGGTGCCGGCTACTGGTACCTGACGCGGCAGGGCGGCACGACGCTCGACTGCAACTACGATCCGGCGAACCAGCAGGGGCTCGCTGGGTCGCGGACCAGCGCGGACATCAACGCCTGTCCGTAACCTCGCCGGATCGCAACGGCACTCGCGGGGCCGGCCTTCGGGCCGGCCCCGCTTTTTTGCGCTCTTCCTCGCGGGAGGCATGCGCGAGGGGCGCAGCGGCACCGCTGAACAACGCTGTCGCTCATTGGCCACACCCGGGTGCCGATCCGGCGGCGGCTCCCTTTGGCGGCCGCTCTCGCCCGGATCCGTGTCCCGAAGGGTGCGGCTGCGGGGGTTCGCTGTCGCGGGATCGCGGTTCGGAGTCGACTCGCGGCCGGAAGGTTCTCTTCGGCTCGGGGACCGCGCCCGGGAGCCCCCCGGTACCCGTCCCGGCGGTGACCGGAAGGCTCCCGCCAGGGCCGCGGCTCGCGGTGTCCGCGGAGCCTCGGCCCGCGGCGGGCCCGATCGTGTTCCGCTCCCTTCCCCTGTCCCGGGCCGACCGTGTCCCGGCCCCCGCTCCTGTGCCGGGATCGATCGTGCCCGGCCCTTCGACGGTACCCAGGCCTCCCGTGAACGAGGAGCGCGCCCGGCGGCACCCGCGGCGCCCCCGCGCCGGGATCGCAGCCCCTGACGGCGCCGGGCCGGCCGCCAGGCCGGGGGGCCCACGGCCCGACGGTCGCTCCGCCACGGGATCCGCGGGCCGATCGGACGCTATGCAAGAACCGCGCAGGCGCTCGCCGGGCCGCCGGTCCGCAAGGCGCGCTCGCATCCACGCGCCGTCCCGCGCGCTCGCCGCGCCCCGAGGCGCGCGGCGAGCGTAAGGGCCATCCTGCGCGGGTCGCGCTCGGAGATCCGCCCACCGGCACCGCTCCGCTAGAATCGGGAGGTGCTTCCTCGATGGTGCGTAACGCCGCCTAAGTCGATGTACGACGCACACTTTCCCCCGATCCCCGGTCATCGATCCACTCGCGACCGCAACCTCCGTACATCCTGCGAGTTCGGCGGCCCAACGCACCATTGCGGATGCACCTCGCTAGAATCGCGCGAGGAGGGACGTCCCATGGCGTGGCGACGGTACGGACCGGTCGCGGGCGTCGCGCTGCTCCTCGCCGTCCTACCCGCCTGCGTGACGAACCCGGCGACCGGCCGCCACCAGTTGATCCTCTTCTCCTCCCGCCAGGAGGTTGCGCTCGGCCGCCAGGCCGACCCCGAGATCCGGGCGGAGTACGGTGTCTACCCCGACCCGGCACTCGGCGGTTTCGTCGCGGAGGTCGGGGCGCGGATCGCCTCCGCTTCGGACCGGCCCGATCTCCCCTACAGCTTCACCATCCTGGACAGTCCCGTCGTGAACGCCTTCGCGCTTCCGGGCGGCCCGGTGTACGTGACGCGCGGCCTGCTGGCGCACGCGCGGGACGAGGCCGAACTCGCCGGGGTGCTGGCCCACGAGGTCGGCCACGTCGTCGGGCGGCACGGCGCCGAGCAGATGTCGCGCGCTCGCCTGGCGGGGTTGGGCCTCGAGGCGCTGACCCTCGCGCGGCCGGGCCTGAGCCGCGCCGCCGGGCTGCTCGGCGCCGGGGCGCGCCTGCTGCTCCTCAAGTTCGGCCGCGATGCCGAGCGGGAGGCCGATGCGCTCGGCGTCCGCTACCTGGCCGCCGCCGGCTACGATCCGTTCGGCCTACCCCGGTTCCTGGGCGTCCTCGACCGGCTCGAGCAGGAGCGCGGCCGCCTGCTTCCGGCGTGGCTGTCGACCCACCCCGATCCCGGAGAGCGCGCCGCGGTGACGCGGCGGGCCGCCGCGCGTCTCGCCCCCCCGGAGGGCTCGTCCGCCGGACAGCCGGTCCGCCGGGAGGAGGGCTACCTCCGGCGCCTGTCCGGACTCGTCTGGGGCGAAGACCCCCGGCAGGGCTTCGTTCGCGGTTCGACCTTCCACCACCCGGCGCTGCGGTTCCGGATCGACTTCCCGCCCGGCTGGTCCGTCCAGAACAGCGCCCGCCTGGTGGCGGCCGCCGACGATCCCCGGGCGCCGCGCGGCCAGATCGTGCTCACGCAGGTCGCCCCCGACGCGGAGGGCGCCTCGAGTCCCGAGGCGCGGGTCGCGGCGCTGGCCCGCCGGAACCCGGAGCTGCGCTTCGAGCGGGAGGGCGACCGCGTCAACGGCCTGCCCGCCTGGGCGGGCCGGATCGTCGCGCCGGGTCGGGACGGAGGTCCGCCGGTGACGGCGCTGGCGCTGTGGGTCCTGCACGGCGGCCGACTGTACCGGATCCTCGGGAGGTGGGATCCCGCCGCCCCCGCCCGCGAAAGGGCCATCGCCGCCTCCCTCGCCTCCTTCCGGCCGGAGACCGATCCGGACGTGCTCGGCATCGAGCCGGCCGTCCTGTCGGTCGAGCCGGCCCGAGAGGGGCAGACGATCGCCGCCCTCTGCGCGGCGCGCCGCGATCTCGCCGAGGACTGCGAGACGATCGCGCGTCTCAACCGGCGGGCGCCGGGGGCGACGCTCGCCGGCGGCGAGCTCCTCGTCTTGCCGGTCCGCGGCCGCGCGAGCGCCCGCTGAAGACGCCCGGTTCCGAACCGGTCAGAGGGCGCGGCCGGGGAACATGTAGGCGATCTCGAAGGCCGCCGTCTCCGGACCGTCGGATCCGTGGAAGCCGTTGGCCTGGATGTCGGTCCCGAATCGGGCCCGGAGGGTCCCCGGAGCCGCTTTCGCCGGGTCGGTCGCGCCGAGGATCCGGCGCCACACGGCGATCGCGTCCTCGCCCTCCAGGACCATCACCGCGATCGGTCCGGACGACATGAAATCGGTGAGGGAGTCGAAGAACGGCCGCTCCCGGTGGACGGCGTAGAATCCCTCCGCCTGGCGCTTGGACAGCCACAGGGTCTCGACGGCGACCACCGAAAGGCCGGCTTCGGCCGCCGCCGCGAGCGCCGGACCGAGCGCGTTCTTCCGCATCGCGTCCGGCTTGACGATCGCCAACGTCCGCTCCCTCGCCATCGGATCACCGCCCTCCCGCGGGCGCCGCACCGACTAGCCGGGCGACCGTCTCGCCGATCTCCGCCGGCGAATCCACCACGGTGACGCCCGCCTCGCGGAGCGCCCGCTTCTTCTCGGCGGCCGTGCCCTTGCCGCCGCTGATGATCGCCCCGGCGTGGCCCATGCGCCGGCCCGGGGGCGCCGTGGCCCCCGCGATGAAGGCGACGAGCGGCTTCGTCATGTGCTCCCGCGCCCACGCGGCCGCCTCCTCCTCGGCGGTCCCGCCGATCTCCCC
Organism: Acidobacteriota bacterium; assembly: GCA_003696075.1. NCBI lineage: Bacteria > Pseudomonadati > Acidobacteriota > Acidobacteriota bacterium. The sequence goes on along the minus strand of RFHH01000027.1, from coordinate 11,896 downwards.
GATGAGCACCACCGCCTCGGTCTGCGGATCCTCTTCGAAGAGCGGGAGCAGCGAGGTGAAGGGCGAGCCGATGATCGGATCGCCTCCGATGCCGATGCAGGTCGACTGCCCGAGCCCGCGGCGGGTGAGCTGGTCGACCGCCTCGTAGGTCAGCGTTCCGGACCGCGAGAGGACGCCGATCGTCCCGGGGCGGTGGATCTCGGCGGGCATGATGCCGATCTTGCACCGGCCGGGCGTGATGATGCCGGGGCAGTTGGGTCCGATGAGACGGGTCCGGCTGCGCGCGAGCGCGTTCTTGACGCGCAGCATGTCGAGCACCGGGATCCCCTCGGTGATCGCGACGACGAGCGGGATCTCCGCGGCCACCGCCTCGAGGATCGCGTCGGCGGCGAAGCGCGCCGGCACGAACACGACCGACGCGTTCGCCCCGGTCCGCTCCACCGCCTCCTGAACGGTGTCGAACACCGGGACGCCCTCGTGGACGGTGCCCCCCTTCCCCGGCGTGACGCCCGCCACCACTCGCGTCCCCGCGGCGATCATCTGGCGGGTGTGGAACGTTCCCTCGGAGCCGGTCATCCCCTGGACGAGGACCCGCGTCCCCGCGTCGACCAGGACGCTCATCGCGCACCTCCCGCGGCGGCGACGACGGCGCGCGCCGCTTCGTCCAGCGCCTCGGCGACCTCCAACTCGAGCCCGGAGTCGGCGAGGAGCTTCCGCGCCTCGGCGGCGTTCGTCCCCTGGAGCCGGACGACGAGCGGAACGGTCAGCTCCACCTCGCGGGCGGCGTCGACGATCCCCTGGGCCACGCGGTCGCAGCGGACGATCCCGCCGAAGATGTTCACCAGCACCGCGCGGACGTCCGGATCCCGCAGCAGGATCCTGAAGGCCTTCGCCACCGCTTCCTTCGACGCGCCGCCCCCGACGTCGAGGAAGTTCGCGGGGCGCGCGCCGGCGAGGTCGATGATGTCCATCGTCGCCATCGCGAGCCCCGCTCCGTTCACCATGCAGCCGACCGAGCCGTCGAGCTTGATGTAGTTCAGGCCCGCCTCGGAGGCCTCCACCTCCAGCGGATCCTCCTCCCCCGGATCGCGCATGGCGGCGATCTCCTCGTGGCGGTACAGCGCGTTGTCGTCGAAGTTGAGCTTGGCGTCGAGCGCGAACAGGCTGCCGTCCGGCGTCGTCACCAGGGGGTTGATCTCGATCAACGAGGCGTCCGTCTCCTCGAAGCAGCGGACCAGCGCCCGGAGCATGCCGTCGAAGGCGCGGACCTGGCGCGCGTCCAGGCCGAGACCGAAGCCGAGCCTGCGGCCGAGCCAGCCCTGGTATCCGGTGACCGGATCGACGTGGAGCTTGAGCAGCTTCTCGGGGGACTCCGCGGCCACCTTCTCGATCTCGACGCCGCCCTCCGCGGAGGCCATCACCAGGATCTTCGCCTGGGCCCGGTCGACGAGCAGCGAAAGGTAGTACTCGTGCGCGATGTCGAGCGCACGCGTCACGTAGACCTTGCGGACCACGCGGCCCTGCAGCCCGGTCTGGGGGGTGACCAGCGCCCGTCCCAGCATGCCCGCCGCGGCGCGCTCGGCCTCTTCGGGGCCGTCGGCCAGCTTGACGCCGCCCGCCTTGCCGCGCCCCCCGGCGTGAATCTGGGCCTTGACGACGACGCGCCCCCCCAGCGCCTCGGCGGCGGCGCGGGCCTCCTCCGGCGTGGTCGCCACCCGCCCCTCCGGAACCGGGACGCCGAAGCGCGCGAGAATCTCCTTGGCCTGGTACTCGTGGACGTTCACCGTCTGACCTCCCGGCCGCTGGCGGTGCCCGAGATCGGCCGCGGCCGCTACGCGCGCCGCCTCGGCGGCGCGCGGGACGGACAAGGGGCGCATCCTAGCAGCCGCCCCTCCGTCCCGCGAGGCCGTATCATCGGACCGATGTCACCGGCCGGCCTCGTCCTCGCTCTCCTCGCCGCCGCTCCGTCGGCCTCGCCGCTCCCTCCCGCCGTGGCCCGGGAGGTGCGTTCGGCGGAGGCAAGGCACCTCGCCGTGGGGCTCGCCGCGCGATTCCCCGGGGGACCGGTGCTGGCCCGGTATCGCGCGGCGGCGCCGATGAGGCCGGCGTCGGTGATGAAGCTGCTCACCGCCGCCTGCGCGCTCGAGCGGCTCGGTCCCGCCTACCGGTTCGACACCGAGTTCGTCGCCCGCGGCACGCCCGATGCCGGCGGCACGCTGCACGGCCCCCTCTGGGCCGTCGGCGGCGGCGACCCGCTGCTGCGCGCGGAAGATCTGTGGGCCGCGCTCCGCGAGCTGCGCGCCCTCGGGCTGCGCCGGATCGAGGGTCCCCTCGTCGGCGACGCCGGAAGGCTCGAGGCGGCGGGACGTCCTCCTTCCTGGCCGGCGGAGCGCGCTCCCGACCCCTACGACGCCGAGCAGGGCGCCCTCTCGCTCGCGTGGAACTCCGTCGAGGCGATCGTCCGCCCGGCAGGCCGGCGCGGGGCGCCCGCCGCCGTCGGCCTCTTCCCCGTGCGCGCCGGGATCGAGGTCGTGAACTCCGTGCGCACGGCGGACGCGACCCGCATCGAGGTCTCCGTGACCCGCCGGCCCGACGGGCGCGCGCGGCTCGCCCTGCGCGGGACCATCGGTCTCGGCTCCCCGCCGTTCCGGCGCTGGGTCCGGCTCGAGGATCCGGCCGCCGCCTTCCTCGCGGCCGCGGCCGAACTGGCCCCGGCGGCCGGGATCGAGCTCGCCGGGGGGGTGGACCGCGGAACGGCGCCGCCCGACGCCCGTCCGCTGGGACGGCGCGCGAGCCCCGACCTCGCCACCGTGATCCGCGCGCTCCTGAAGCACTCCTTGAACGGGGCGGCGGAAACGGTGCTCCGGGGCCTCGCGGCGGCCGACGGCGTTCCCCGCGCCTCCACCGGCGACGGGCTCCTGCGGCTTCGCGAGTGCCTGGCCGCCTGGAAGGTGCCCCTTCGCGGCCTGGAGCTGCGGGACGGTTCGGGACTGGCGCCCTCCGACCGGCTGACCGCCGACGCGCTGGTCTCGGTCCTGCTGCGCGCCTGGGAGCGCCCGGCGTGGGGTCCGGAGCTCCTGGTCGCGCTCCCCCGCGCCGGCGAGGACGGCTCGCTCGCCGGCCGCCTGGGGGGGCTGCGCGGCCGGCTCCGGGCGAAGACGGGATCGCTGCGCGGCGTCGCCGCCCTCGCCGGTTACGCGTGGACGCGCGGCGGCCGGCCGGTCGCCTTCGCCGTGCTGGTCAACGGCGCCGCCGACCGGCCCGCCCCCACCGGCGTCGCCGACCGCCTCGCCCGCGCCATCGTCGCGGCGGCCGACGAGCTCGAGATTTCTCCGGATCCTTCCCGCTGAGCGGTCCTCAGAAGGGCAGGCCGATCGCGAACTGGAAGCGGCTCGTCGGGTCGCCCGTCTTGTACCGCACCGGCCAGCCGTAGATCAGCCGGATCGGCGCCTGGAAGACCGGAAGGTAGACGCGGAACTCGAGCCCCGCGGAGACGCGGGCATCGGCCCAATTGATGTCGACGCCGGTGTCGTAGACGCCGCCCGCATCGAGGAAACCGGCCAGGGTGGCCGTGCGCCCGAGCGGAAGCCCCAGCTCGAACTGCAGCAGCGCGCGCTTGCTTCCCCCCACGGGCTGCCGGGAAAGCACCGGCAGCCCCGTGGCGGGATCGACGTCGGGGCGGGCGTTGTCGCAGCTCCCCCGGAGCGACACGACGACCCGCTCGGGGAAGAGCGAGCGCGTTTCGAAGACCCGCGGCCCGATGACGTCGCCCCCGATGAAAAACCGCTGGAACAGCGGGACGCCGTCGACGAAGCCGGGGCAGCGCCGGATCTCCCCGAAGGCCTTGATCCATGCCAGCTCGGCGTGCAGGCCGACGAACAGCCGACGGGTGATGTGCCGGTAGAGGCTGCCCTCGATGGTCGGGCGGATGAAGTCGATGTCTCCCCCGAGAGCCCTCAGACCCACCTCCGGGCGGACGAACAGCTCCTGGCCCCGCGTCGGGCGCAGGACGTAGTCCACGTGCCGGTAGCTGAAGGCCGGGGTCAGGATCGCCAGGCGGGTGGTGAACCGGTCGAAGGTGAAGTTCTGCGTCACCCCGACGCCCGACACCGCGACCGGCAGCAGGTTGCTCGACCGCGTGCTCTCGAACCGGTAGCTCAGGCCGATCTGGCTGAAGTTTCCGATGCGCCGCCCGAATCCGATCGATCCTCCCCGCCCGGACCGGTTGAGCCGCGCGATGTTCCCGAACGAGTCCCGGGCGCGCCCGAAGTCGGAGCTGTTGTCGAAAAGCGAGAAGCTGAAGGTGATCGGCTTGCCGAGGAACCACGGTTCGAAGAAGTTGATCGACGCCTGGCTGAAGCGGCCGCCGACCGCCGCGATCAGCGAGAGCGTTTCCCCGCGGCCGAGGAAGTTCGTCGTCCGGTAGCTGGCCTGGAAGAAGCCCCCCTCGAGCTCCTGGTACCCGCCGCCGATCTGGATCTCGTTGCGCGACTGCTCCTGCCCCTCGATCGTCACGTCGACCTGCGCTTTGTCGGGGAGAGGATCCAGGCGCGGCTCCTCGCTCGGCTGCCAGAACCCGAGCTGCGCCAACCGCTGCAGCGAAAGATCCAGCGCCGTCTTGTCGAGCAGCTCGCCCTCGTAGATCAGCAGCTCCCGGCGCAGCACCTCGTCGTGGGTGGTGGTGTTGCCGGCGAACTCGATCCGCCGCACGGTGTAGGCGACGTCCTCGTCGATTTCGACGACCACGTCGGCGACCGGCTCGTCCTCGTGGCGCTCGAACCGCCGGGTGACGACGGCGTAGATGTAGCCGCGCTGCCCGTAGGCCCGCCGGATCAGCTCGAGCCCCGCCTCGATGAGGTTGTCCTGCAGCACGGAACCCTCGCGCAGCGGGATGAGCGGCCGGAGCACGGCGTCCGAGAACAGCTTGTTGCCGGAGAATCGCACCTCCCCCAGCCGGTAGACCTGGCCCTCCACTACCGGAACGGTGATGTCGACCCACGTCTTCACCCGCACGTCGAGCGGCTCGGGCTCCACCGCCGCGTTCGCGTCGGGCGGCGCTTCGCCGCGCTTCTTCGCCTTCCGGGCGAGCTTGCGGCGCCGCTTCTCCTCCCGCTTCCGCGCCTTCTCCCGGGCGCGCGCTTCCGCCTTCTCGCGGTCCTTCGTCTCCACGCGCACGATCGGCGGGCGGACGTCGGCGTCGAGGTAGCCGTGGTTGCGGTAGAACTCGAGGACGTTGTTGATGTCCTGCTGGTACTTGAGCGGGTGATACAGGTTCTTCCGCGTGAACGGCCACCACCAGTGGTAGACCTTCGTCAGCTCCAGCTGTTTCCGCAGCCGCCGGTCGGAGAACGACTCGTTGCCCGTGAAGTCGAGCGACCGGATGCGCGTCTTCCCGCCCGGGCGGATCCGGAACCGCACGGAGCGCGCCGTCGGGGAGGTCTCGCGCACCTCGGCCCGAACCTCGGCATCCAGGTAGCCGCGCTGGGCCAACAGATCCTTGATCAACCTCTCCGCCCGCCACAGCTTCCGGTAGTCGAGCGGCAACCCGACCCCCAGCTCGAAGCCATGCTCGCGGAAGTAGTCCTGGATCTGCTGCTCGTTGACCGCCTTCGTGCGATCGTAGGTGACGTCGAGGATCGTCGGCCGCTCCTCGACGTGCACGACCAGGACGGCGCCCTGCGGGGTGCAGCGGCGAAAGAACCGGAGATCGGAGAAGTACCCCAGGTCCCAGAAGCGGCGGAACTCGCGCCTGATCCGGCGCTCGTCCCACGGATCGCCCGGCTTGATCCCCAGGTCGAAGCGGACGGCGTCGGCGCTCATCCGCTCGTTGCCGGTGACCTCGACGGCGGCGATCGTCCCGCACGTGTCCGGACCCGTTGCCGTCTCGGCGGGGACCGGCCGCGCCCGCGCGGCCGTCGCCGAAGCGGTGGCGATCGCCAGGATCAACCAGTGGAGCCGGCGGGATGCGCCCATCGCGGGCGTGAGCGTAACAAGGAACGCCCGGGGCCGCATCCGACGCTCAGCGTGCCTGCGGGATGGCCGCCGTCCGGGCGAGGTGGTCGGTGAGCAGGTCGGACAGGACCCGGTGTTCGCGGGCGACGCGGCCGCCGAGCGGCTGCACCTCCCCTTCGAGGAGACCCTCGACGAAGAAGAGCCTCTCCCTTCCCTCGGGGTCGCGCACCAGCTTCCAGGGGCCCCGCCGGACGGCCTGCAGCCGCCTTCCGGAGGGGTCGGGCGCCGAGGAGAGGTAGACCGGCGCCGGTCTTCTTTCCCGGCGCTGTGCCTCTCCCGCGAGGAGGTACCGCGACAGGTCTTCCCCTTCCCACGCCGATCCCCCGGCCAGGCCGGCCAGGCCGAGCAGCGTCGGCGCGACGTCCACCAGCGAGCAGGGTCCGGGGACCACCGCGCCGCCGGCGGGACCCGCGGTGGCGACGATCCAGGGAACGCGCAGGACTCCCTCCGGCACGCCCGGTCCCGGTTCGAACCACGCGCCCCGTTCGCCCAGCGCCACCCCGTGCTCGGCCGTGACCGCGACGATCGTCCGGTGCGCCTCGCCCCGGAGTTCCACCGCCCGCAGCAACGTCCCCAGTGCCGCGTCGGCCCGCGCCACCGCCCGCTCGTACCCGGAGAGCCAGTGCGCCAGCGGCTCCTCCCGGAACCGGTCGGGGGCCCAGGCCGGCAGCCGCGGGAGCGGATCGTCGAGCCGGGCTCCTCCCCCGGTCCGGAACCAGGCGCCGACGGTCGCGCGGCTCACCTCGTCCGGAGGCGCCGCCGGGGCGGGGCGGCTCGGGTCGGCCAGCTCGACCCACGCGAACCACGGCGTCCGCGGCAGGCGCTCGAGCCAGGACACGAACGCCGCCGCGGTGCGTTCCGCCGCGCGGATCGACCGGGGGGGCGGCCCGGCGAGTCGCAGCCATGGCTGGACGGTCGCCAGCCGCCCGAAGCGGTCGCGCCATCCGGAGGCGTCGTCGTAGGCGTCGAACAAACCGCCCAGCGCCGAGCCCCGGCCGTCCAGCTCCCGCGCCGACACGAACGCTGCGGTGGCGTAGCCGTGCGCCGCCAGGAGGGCCGGCAGCGCTTCCGGCGGGTAGGGCGGGAAGGGCCGCTGCGGACCGATGCCGTGGCTCGCCGGGTAGCTGCCGGTGAGGACCGATGCCGCCGCGGCCAGCGTCTCGGTGGTCGGCGACAGCGTCTCGTCGAGGATCGCCCCCCGGGCGGCGAGGGCGGCCAGGTTCGGCGTCCAGCCGCTTCCCTCCCCTCCGGTTCCCGCCACGTCCGAACGCAGACCGGTCACCGTGACGAGCAGGATGTTGGGGTGTCCGGTCTCACCGGCGAGGCGCGCGGAGACGCCCGGTCCCAGCGAGGCGACGCCGGCGATGCCCACCAGCGAGGCGAGCGTCCCTCCGGCGATGACCGCCAGCCCCCAGCGCCCGCGCCGCGCGCGGAGCACCGCCGCGGGGAGGAGAAGGAAGATCACCGCGGCGGCGAGCACGAACGTCCCGGTCACTGCGAGCAGGACGCCCGGCGTGTGGAACGCGCGCGGCCCCGGCGGCGCCTGCCGGATCCATGCGGCGGCCGCGACCCACAGGAAGGCCAGCGTGACCCGCCCCACCCCGTATCGCCCGGGCCGCCGCCACCCGGCGGCGCGGACCGCGGCGAACGCGATCGGGCCCAGCAGCGCCCCCGCCGCGGCCCCGAGCGCGGTTCCCCCCGCGCCGGCGAGCGCCAGCGCCGACACGGCTTCGCCGAGGGACGGCGGGGGCGGCGGCTCGGTGAGGAGCAGGTGCAGGGCATCCGGGCCGGCGGCCGAAAGACCCAGGCCGGCGCCGAGGAGGGCGCCGGCGCGCGCCGCCGAGAGCGGCCTCGCGGGCGCGTCCCGCGGCGCGAGCCCCTGCCGGGCGAAGAAGCGGACGATCGCCGCCTCCAGACCGCTCCGGCGCGACGAGGCGAGCAACCGGAGCGCGGCCGACACGGCGAACCCGAGGAGGGGATTGCCGACCCGCCGCAGGCCGACGGCCAGACCGGCGAACTCCAGGCGCGTGCCGCCGGTGCCGATCACGACGACGAGCGCCAGCCCGAAGAGGACGAGGCCCGCGTTCGCCGCCCTCGCCGCGAACCGGCGCGCTCTCATCGTCCGGCCGCGCGCAGCGGACGCCGTCCTGGGCGCGCAGGGAGCATGGTCAGGCCGATTCTAGCGCGGGTGCGCCGGATCCCGGCCGGCGGCGCGCTCAGCGGGGCGACGGCGTCAGCTCGCGGTGACGCGCTTCGAGCTCCGGGTCGCGCAGCGTCTGCATGACGTACTCGGCAAACTCGTGTCCCGTCGCTCCGGTGTCGCGCCCGGTGACGACGACCTTCCGCTCGTACTGGCCGCAGATGTCGAGCGCCATCTCCAGGCGCCGCTGCCGCTCCGGGTAACCGATGTGTCCGAGCAGCATCGCCGCGGCGCGGATCATGCTGCTCGGGTCGGCGTACTTCGCGCGCCCTTCCTTGACCATCCGCGGGGCGCTCCCGTGGATCGCCTCGAACATCGCGTACCGCTTGCCAATGTTCGCGCTGCCCGCCGTGCCGACGCCGCCCTGGAACTCCGCCGCCTCGTCGGTGAGGATGTCGCCGTAGAGGTTGGGGAGGATCAACACCTGGAAGCCGGTCCGCCGCTTCTCGTCGACCAGCTTGGCGGTCATGATGTCGATGTACCAGTCGTCCGTCTCGATGTCCGGGTACTCCTCGGCGACCCGGTAGCAGGCGCGGAGGAAGCGGCCGTCCGTGGCCTTGACGACGTTCGCCTTGGTGACGATCGTCACCCGCTTCTTCCCGTTGCGGCGGGCGTAGTCGAAGGCGAGCCGCGCGATGCGCTCGGCGGCCGGCTCGGTGATCAGCCGGAAGTCGATGGAGATGTCGTCGTCGACATCGAGCCCTTCGGAGCCGAGGGCATAGACGTCCTCGGTGTTCTCCCGGAAGAACGTCCAATCGATCCCGCGTTCGGGGACGCGCACCGGCCGGACGTTGGCGAACAGGTCGAGCTCCTTGCGCATCGCCACGTTCGCGCTCTCGATGTTGGGCCAGGGATCGCCCTTCCGCGGGGTCGTGGTCGGGCCCTTGAGCGTGACGTGGCAGCGGCGGATCTCCTCCAACACGTCGTCCGGGATCGGCTTGCCGACCTCCGCGCGGCGCTCGATGGTGAGGCCCTCGATGGTCCGCAGCTCGATCTTTCCCGACGCGATCTCGTCGGCGAGGATCTCCCGCAGCACCCACTCCGCCTCCGCGGCGATGGTCGGGCCGATCCCGTCCCCGCCGATGATGCCGACCACGATCGGCGAGACCTTCGTGTAGTCGATCCAGTCCTGCTCCGACTTGATCCCCTCGACGCGCTCGAGCTGCCTTTCGAGCAGCGCGCCGAAATGCGCTTTCGCCCTCTCGATCGCCTCTGAAGCCACGTTGCCTCCCTGGGATCGGCCCGCGCCGCCCGTCGCGGCGTCGGGCGCGCGCCGGCCGCCCCACGCGATCCCTCGGGCCGGCGCCGCCTCGGAAAGCGCGGATTATATCGCCGCGCCGGGACGGCCGCCCGCAGGTGGTGAGCGCGGGCTCCGCCGGTGGTATCGTTTTCCCCCTTTTCCGGAGGCGGCCGACGCCATGCTGGTACGCGTGTGCCCCGGGGCCGATCCAGATGCGGTCCGGCACTCCCTCGAAGCTCTGGGCCTGTGGGTGACCCGGTACGACGAGCGGGGCGGGGAGACCGTGCTGTTCCGCGTCGGGCCGCACTCGCGCCGCGTCGAGCCGGAGGCGGTGCGCCGCTTGCCGGGCGTCGCGGGAATCGCCGAACCGCCGTCGCCCCACCCGCTGGTCGACCGCCATCCCGCCTCGGTCGAGGTGGGTGGCGTGCCGATCGGTGCCGGCGCGCCTCCCGTCCTGATGGCCGGACCGTGCGCGGTGGAGTCTCCCGAGCAGATCGATCGCGCGGCGGCCCGGGTCGCGGCCGCGGGGGCGGCGTTCCTGAGGGGAGGGGCCTTCAAGCCGAGGAGCTCGCCGTACTCCTTCGAGGGATGGGGGACGCGAGCGCTCGGGTGGCTCTCGGAGGCGGCCCGCCGGCACGGCCTGCGGGTGGTCACCGAGGCGCTCTCCGAAGCCGACGTCGACGCGGTGGCCGAGCACGCCGATCTCGTCCAGATCGGATCGCGGAACATGCAGAACATGGCGCTGCTGCGGCGGGCCGCCTCGTGCGGGCGGCCGATCCTCCTCAAGCGCGGGATGGCTGCCGGCATCCGGGACTGGCTCCTCGCCGCCGAGCACCTGCTGGCCCACGGGGCGCCCGCGGTCGTGTTCTGCGAGCGCGGCATCCGCGGATTCGACGAGAGCACCCGGAACCTGCTCGATCTCGGGGCGGTGGCGTTGCTGGCGGAGGTGCACCGTCTGCCGGTGGTCGTCGACCCGAGTCACGCGCTCGGCCGCCGCGACCTGATCCGGCCGCTGGCGCGGGCCGCTCTCGCCGCCGGGGCCCACGGCCTCCTCGTCGAAACGCACGACGCGCCGGAAGGAGCGCTCAGCGACGCCCCGCAGGCGCTGCCGCCGGAGGAGTTCGCGGCCCTGGCATCCGAGGTCACGGCGTCGGGCCGCGCGGGAGCGGCGCGTTGAGTGCCGGCCTGCCCTCCGACGCGCCACCCGGCAGCGGCGCGATGTTCGACAGGATCGCGCCGCGTTACGACCTGCTGAACCGGATCATGTCGCTCGGCCGCGACCGGGCGTGGCGGCGGCGCGCCATCGACGCTCTCGAGCTTTCTCCCGGCGCCCGTCTGCTCGACCTGGCCACGGGCACGGGGGATCTCGCGCTCGAGGCGCTCGCGCGGCATCCCCGGATCGAGGTGGTCGGCCTCGACCCATCGCCCCGGATGCTGGCCCTGGCCGCGGCAAAGGCGCGCCGCGCCGGAGCGGCGGGGAGCTTGCGCCTGCTCCGGGGAGACGCGCAGGCGCTGCCCTTCGCGGCCGCGCGGTTCGACGCCGCGGCGATGGCCTTCGGCATCCGCAACGTTCCCGACCGGGAGCGGGCCCTGAGGGAGATCGCACGGGTCCTCCGGCCCGGCGGCCGGCTGGCGGTGCTCGAACTCGGATCGCCGCGGGGGCGCTGGGCGGGAGCCGCCGCGCGCGCCTACATCCGCAGCGTCGTCCCTCGCCTCGGCGCGCTGCTGTCCCGAGCTCCCGAGTACCGCTATCTCGAGCGCTCGATCGCCGCGTTTCCCGCCCCCGAGAGTTTCTCCCGCACGATCCGGGAGTGCGGTTTCGAGAGCGTGCAGGTCCGGCCCCTGGCACTCGGCGCGTGCCATCTCTACCGCGCGCTCCGCTCCCGGGAGGGCTCGCCGTGAGCGGGCTGTCCGCTCCGCCGCCCGATCCGGCCCGGGATCTGATCCGCGCGATCACCGGCCGGCCGGCCGGGCGCGTTTTTCTCGCCCTCCCCACGGAGCCGTGCGATCCCGCCCGCTGGCTCGCCGTCGCCGGCCCGGACGCGGTCCTGTGGGCCCCTCCGGAGGGACCGCAGTTCGCGGGGTGGGGGCCGGGGATCTTCTTCCCGGCCGGCCCCGCCGGAGCGGATCCGGCGGGTCTCGCCGGGCGGGCGGCCAGGGAGCTCGAGCGGATCACCGCCGTCGATCCCGGACGCGGCGGGGCGCCCGGACCGGTGGCGCTCGGTGGCCTCGCCTTCGATCCCGGCGTTCCGCGCGATCCTCGGTGGCGCCCGTTCGGAGCGGGGTTCTTCCGGATCCCGCGCTGGATCTACCGCCGGGAGGGGGACCGCGCCTGGCTCGGGCTGCTGTTGCGCCTTCCAGCCGGGCAGTCGGCCGCCGGCGAGCTGGCCAAGCTGGAGCGTCTCGCCCGGACCGGCCCTCCCCCCGCCGGCACCGCCGAGTTC
>RFHH01000026.1 GCA_003696075.1 Acidobacteriota bacterium | reverse complement strand
TGACGCCGGAGGAGCTGTTCGGGCGGCGGCGGTTTCCGGATCTGGTGGGTCTGCCGGCGAGCTACCGGAAGGCGTACGAGCGGAAGCTGCGGGCCCGGCTGAAGGAAAAGCTCCCCGCGGCGTGAGCGGGGAGTCGACAGCCGAGCCCGAAAGAGCCGAAGGCGACAAAAAGCCGCTCCGTCTCCGAGTTTCGCCTTGGCTGCCGCACCCGCGGGCCCGCCCTGTCGTTCGTTTCCTTCGATTCTGCCAGCGGAGCCGACCCGAACGCTCCCGCCCCGCCGCAGCGGTCCGGTCAGGAACCGTGCCAACCGGCGCCCGGCGCCGAAAACGCACCGCGAAGGAAGCACCTCTCAAGGGACCGGTCCACGGCGCAGTCGATCCGACAGCTTCGCCAGCAGCGCATGCGCCTCGCGCGGCGACAGGTCGTCGGGATCGGTTCGCCGCAGCTCTTCGAGCACCTCGCGCTCGGCGGGATCCTGGGTCGGCGCTCCGAACAGCGGGAGCTGGGGCGAAGGTCGCCGGCCCGCCGCCCGTTCGATCGCTTCGGCGGCCGAAGTCTTCTCCTCGGTCAACCGTTCGAGGATTTCGCGGGCACGCCGGACGACGTCGTCCGGAAGGCCGGCCAGGCGCGCCACCTGAATGCCGTACGAACGATCGGACGGACCGGGCTCGACGCGGTGGAGCAGGACGATCTCGTGGCCGTGTTCGCGGGCCGCGATGTGCACGTTGGCGAGCCGGGGCAGGAGCGTGGCCAGGTCGGTCAGCTCGTGGTAGTGGGTGGCGAACAGCGCTTTCGGCTGCAGCCGCGGATCGTCGTGGAGCTTCTCCACCACCGCCCAGGCGATCGCCATCCCGTCCCAGGTGGCCGTTCCACGGCCGATCTCGTCGAGAATCACGAGGCTTCGCGGCGTGGCGTTGTGCAGGATGTTCGCCGTTTCCAGCATCTCCACCATGAAGGTCGACTCCCCGCCGGCCAGGTTGTCGGAGGCTCCGACCCGACAGAAGATCCGGTCGCAGACACCGATCCGTGCCGACCGGGCCGGCACGAACGACCCGATCTGCGCCATCAGCACGATCAGCGCCACCTGGCGCAGGTAGGTGCTCTTGCCCCCCATGTTCGGGCCGGTCACGATCAGCAGGCGCCGCTCGGAATCGAGCCGCGTATCGTTCGGAACGAACCCGCCCGCGCCGAGAAGGTTCTCCACGACCGGGTGGCGGCCCGCCTCGATTTCGATCCTGTCCTCGCCGTCGACCAGCGGGCGCGTGTAGCCCTCGGTGTGCGCCACTTCGGCCAGCGACGCGAGTGCGTCGGCTTCGGCGACCGCCGCCGCGGATTCGCGGATCCTTCCGGCGCGGCCGACGACGGCCTCGACGAGACGGTCGAACAGCTCCTTTTCCCGTCCACCGAGCCGCTCCTCGGCCTCGAGGATGCGGCGCTCGAGATCGCGGATCTCGGGGGTGACGAACCGCTCTCCGGTGGCGATCGTCTGGCGGCGTTCGTAGTCGGCAGGAACCTTCGCCAGGTTCGCCTTGCTCACCTCGATGAAGTAGCCGAAGACCTTGTTGTACCGGACCTTCAGGGACGAGATGCCGGTCCGCCGCCGCTCGCGCTCCTCGACCGCCGCGATGAGGCGCCGCCCTCCTCGTGCCAGCTCGCGCGCCTCGTCGAGTTCCGCGTCGTAGCCCTCGCGGATGACGCGGCCTTCGCCAGGGGCGCCGCTGGGCTCGTCGGCGAGGGCGGAGGCGAGCTCGCCCGCGAGATCCTCCAGGGAGTCGACGCGCTCCGCGAGGCGCTGGACCGCCGGGACGTCGATCTCCGAAAGCGCTTCCCGGACCGCCGGGAGCCGCTCGAGGGAGCCGCGCAGCGCGGCAAGATCGGCGGGGGTCGCGCGCCCGAGGGAGGCCCTGCCCAGGAGCCGCTCGAGATCGCGCACGCCGGCCAGGGCGTCGCGAAGCGCCCTTCTCCGGTCCGAGCGATCGAACAGGCCGGAGACGATGGCCTGCCGGCGGCGAATCTCCTCGATGTCGGTCGACGGCTCGAGCAGGTAGCCCTTGAGCGTTCGGGCGCCCATCGGCGTCTTCGTCCGGTCGAGAACCGACAGGAGCGTGTTCCGCCGGCCCCCGTCCCTGAGGTTGCACACCAGTTCGAGGTTCCGCCGTGTCGCGGCGTCGACGAGGAGCGTCCGTTCGGGGCGGAGAACGCGGAACCGGTCGAGGTGTGCCGGCTTGACGCGCTGGGTCGCCCGGAGGTGCTCCAGCGCGGCCGCAGCCGGGGGAAGCGCCGGATGGTCGTCGGGGCACCCCAGCCCCGCGAGCGACGCCACCGCGAGCGCACGGCGGACGCGATCCGCCGCCCCGGCCGGGTCGAACAGCTCGTCGGGGAGCGGCGTGAGGAGCGGGCGCGCCCCGCCCGGCGGAAGCGCCGGAACCCCGCGATCGGCCGCGGATTGCGGAAGGAGCAGCTCGCGCACCCCGTGGCGATCGATGAGGTCGGCGAGATCGTCGGGCCGCCGCAGCTCGGCGAGCATCATGCTCCCGGTGGAAAGCTCGACCAGCGCCGCTCCGCCGGGAGCGCCGTCCCGAAAGTGCACGCTGGCGAGGTACACCTCGTCCCCCGGAGCGGTCCGGCCCGGGTCCGCGAACGTCCCCGGGCTGACGACGCGGACCACCTCCCGCCGAACCATGCCCTTCGCCTGCCGGGGATCTTCGACCTGCTCGCAAATCGCCACCCGGTGTCCGGCCTCCACGAGCCGCGCCACGTAGCTGTCCACCGCGTGGTGGGGAACGCCGCACATCGGCGCTTCGCACGCCGTGCCCTTGCCCCGGGTCGTCAGCGCAATGTCGAGGATCGGCGCCGCGACGACGGCGTCCTCGAAGAAGAGCTCGTAGAAGTCGCCCATGCGGAACAGGAGCAGGGCGTCGGGATGCTGCAGCTTCGCTGCGCGCCATTGCCGGAACATCGGTGTCAGCCGGTCCGGCGGCGGCAGCCGTAGGCCCATGCCGGGAATGGCTCGTCCTCCCCGCGCCCGGCGGGCGCCGGGCCGCATCAGGGTACCGGGAGGCGGGGGGAGGCGTCGACCGCGGTCGCCGCACGCGGTGGTATCGTTTCGGTCGCATCCGGTGACGGAGGTGCGCGTCGATGGCGAACGAACTGCCCCCTGATCCGCCGCTCGAGTCCGAGGCGAGCGAGGTGGCGCCCCCAACCCTCGGGGACGAGGACCGGATCCTCCTCGCCTTCGCCTATCTCGGACCACTGGTGCTCGTGCCGCTGTTCGGCAGCCGCGATCCGTTCGTCCGCTGGCACGCGCGCCAGGGCCTCTGGCTGACCGTCGCCGCGGCAGCGGTGGCCGTTTTGCTCTATCCGTTCCATTGGCTCTTCTCGCTGGTGCCGGTGCTGGGCCGCCTCTTCCTCGCCGCGGAACTGCTGGTCGGGCTCGGCTACCTCGCCCTCGTCGCCCTGGCCATCGCCCGGGCTCTCGACGGCGGCCGGTTCCGCATCCCGTGGCTTGCGGACCTGGCCGACCAGGACTGAGCGGGCTCGGGAGGGGCCGTGAAGGAAGCGGGGCGCCGAGACCGGGAGCGAAGGCCGGCGGTCGCGGCGGTCCCGGAGGCGGCGCCTCCCCGCACTCCGGCGCCACGGGTCTCTTGGCGTGCCGGCGGCTCCGACGCGTCGGTCCCGCTCGCGGCCCCGGAGGGACCCTGCCTGATTCCGGGAGGGGAGCACGCCGCGGTCCTGGCGTCCCTCCTGATCGAAGCGCTCGACCGCGCCGCGGCCCGCGCGGACCGCACGGCGACGCTCAGCCGGGCCGGCGTCACCGTCGAGTTCGCCGGGGGGGCTGATTGGCCGGACCCCTCGGGGCGGCCCTCGATCGTGCTCGGCGGCGGGGACGCCCCCGGCTCCGCGGCCGAACTCGCCCGGCGGGCCGCTCGCGTCGAGTGGGTGGCCCGCGCGTTGGAGGCGCTCGGGCCGAGGGACGCCGAGCGGCTTCGAGCGTATCCCCGTCGGCGGCGCGCGCTGGCCGCGCGTCGCCGCCGCCTCGAGCGCCGGCTGGTGGCCTGGGACGACCGCCGGCGGCGCCGGTCGGTGCGGGTGCGGGCGGGTCTCGGGATTTCCGCCGCCGGCCTGGCCGGTTCGGTGGCTTGCGTGGCGGCCGGCATCCCGGCGGGCGCGGCCGCGGGAGCGGCGCTGTTCTTCGGCGGGGCCACCCTGTTCGCCCTCGCGCGCGTCGAGCCGGAGGGTTGGGAAGAGGAACGCCTCCGCGCCGAAGCGGAGCTCTCGCAGGTCGCGCAGGAAGCGGACGCGCTCGACGAGGAGGCCGCCGCCCTCGCGAAGCGCCTGGGCCTGGCCGATCCGTGGGAGGCGGCTGGGCGTCTCGAAGAGATCGGCTCCCCGAGAGGCGCCGGCGTGCGCGACCCCCGCGAGCGCGAGGAGACCGAAGCCGCGGCCCGCCGGCTGGCCGCGGGCGCGGGCGAGGATCCGGAGGCCATGGCCTGGGAGCGCGGTTGGCAGGAATTCTCGCGGCCGACGGGACGGGGTTGGCCTCCGGAGGTGGCGGCGCCGCTGGGCGACGCCGGTCCCGAGGCGAGCTGGCTCCGCGCCGCCCGCCTCGTCGCCAGGGTCGCGCGGGGGCTCCCGGCGCCGTGGCCGGTCATCTTGTGGGAGCCGTGGCCGGACCGCGAACCGGAGGAGCGAGCCAGGCGCCTCCTCGCGCTCTCCCGGGCGGTGGCGCCCAGACCTCTTCTCGCCGTCGTCGGCCGGCCGGACCGGTGAGGCACCTCCGGGTCAGTCGCCGGTGGACTCTTCCTTCCCGGCGGACCCGGTCTCCGGCGCTCGGTTGCGGGCGTTCTCGAGGAAGACCTTCACGAGCGGCTTGAACACGAGCTGCGCGTACCCGCCGCGCATCGCCCAGCCGCGCAGGTCGACGCCCCGCTGAACGGCCTCGAGCAGGAGGCCCGCCAGCTTCGCCTGCTGGTCCCACAGCGCCGCGCGGACCTCCCGGCTCGGCGCGATGCGGACGCCCTCCCGCCGCTTGAGAGCCACCTGTCGCGTGTCGCCCTCGCGGATCAGACGGGCGGCTTCCTTGACGACCTCGGCGATCTGGGTCTCGAGCTCGTCGTCGGAGAGGGAGGCGACCAGCCGTCCGTCCGGCAGCTCGGTCATCGGCTCGAGCTTGTGCTTGCCCACCTCGAGGGCGCGGTCGATCACCGACAGCACGTACCGCGCGTCGGTCGCCGCTTCTCCCGGGCGGTTGACCAGGGGGGCGATCGCCTCGCGTGCGGCGGCGAGATCGCCGCGGGCCAAGCGCGCCCGCACGAGTCGGATCGGATCGGACCCGGCCGCCGGCTCGACCTCCTGGAGCATCCGTGTCGCCCTGAGGACGAGCGATCCGGCACCGATCGCGCGGCCGGCGTCGACGATGCGCTCGAGGTAGGCGGTGCGGAGCGGCTTTCCCTCCTTCTCCGCTACGTCGAGCGCTCGCTGAAACGGCTCGAGAGCTCCCTTCGCGTCGCCGGCGTCCCGAAACAGCTTGCCCAGCCGGAACCAGGCCTCCGGATCTTTCTCCGGAACGACCAGCCGGCCGGTCCGCCATCGCTCCACCGCGTCCTTGGCCGCGGCGCGGGCCTCCTCCCCCCGGCGGAGGTTCAACAGGGCGTTGACGCGGTAGAAGTGCTCCTCGAGCGAGGAGTCCTCTTTCGCCGCCCGTGCCGAAAGGAGCTCGGCCGCCTTCTCGTAGTGGGGAGCGGGATCCCCGCGCCGCAGATAGGCGAGGCAGAAGCCCCACCGGTAATGGGAGATGCCGTCGAGTCCGGCCTCCCCCTCGAGCCGCTCGAACGCCTCCAGCACGGCGGCGCAGTCGCCGGCCTCGTAGGCGCGGGCGGCGGCCGCCGCGGCCTCCCTGGCCGTGGCGTCCGGCGCGGCGGCGGGACCGGGGGATGGGACGCAGGGAGCGGCCGGGACCGTGGCGGCGGCGGCCGCCAGAGCGAGCAAGCGGCGGAATCCGGGCATGGGTGTCTCCTCGCAGCGGGAGCGGGGCGGATTATGACCGACGGAGGGCGCGCGATACCATGCCCGCATGGCCACGTCCTTCTGCGCGCTCATGCTCGCGTCCGCTGTCGCGCTCGCAGCGCCCGCCGGCGCCGACACGGCCGGCCGGGAAGCCGCCGTCGCCCAGGCCCGGCGCGCGGCCGAACTGCTCCGGCGTGTCGAGTTGGCCTACAGGCACCCGCCCTTCCGCGTCACCTTCGTCCAGGCCCTCGATTCCCCGACGTTCGGCCTGGAAGAGCAGGCGCGTGGAACCGTCCACGTCGTCGCCCCGGGGCGCATCCTGTGGCTATACGACGAGCCGCGCGGCCAGAGGGCGGTGATGGAGCCGGACCGGTGGCTCCTCGTGTCGCCCGCGGATCGGGAGGTGATCATTCGCGAGCGCGATCCGCGGCGCCCGCATCCCGTCGCCGACCTTCTCGCGGGCACCATCGACCTTCTCCACCTGTTTCGCGTTTCCATCGTCGACGAGGGGGAGGATGTCGTTCGGCTGGATCTCGTCCCGACCGAGGTGATGGACGACGTGGACCGGGTGACGCTGGAGGTGTCGCCCGAACGCGCGGAGGTGCGGAGCGTCGTCGTCACCGATCCGCTCGGGTCGCGAATCGTCTACCGCCTCGGACCGCGCGTCCCCGAGGCCCCGCTGCCGGCGTCGGCGCTCGCCGTCGAGATTCCCGAGGGGTACGCCGTTTCCCGCGAGTGAGGCGCCTGCGCGCCGGTTCGCGCTGTTGATCCCTTTTGCGGCGCGGTGCTATCCTCGCGCCCACCGTGCCAGACCTCCGGGACATCCTCCGCCGTGGCGCGCGGCCGCTGACGGCGCTGCCGGTTCTCGCCGCGACGGCGATCGCCGCCCTCGCCCAGGGAGCCGTCGTCGAAGGGCAGGTGTTCGATGACGCCGGACGTCCGGTTCCCGGTGTCGTCGTGCAAGTGGTCGCACAGCAGGCTGGCTTTCTCCAACGGTTGACGGGGAAGCCGCCCCGGGCGACGGAGGTGGGGCGTGCCGTGACGGACGACTCCGGCCTGTTCCGGATCGAGCTGCCTTCGGCGCCCCTCCACGGCAGGCTGTTCGCGTGGTGCGGGGCGACCGGCCCCTGGGACGGTTTGCGTTACGAAAGGCCGGCGCCGCGCGACATCACCCGGGATCTCAGGCGCGGGCATGCCTCGGTGGTCTTCCGCCTGCCGGACGCGCACGCGTGGGCCGAACTGCGCCGGGAGATCGATCGCGCGGGCGGACCGGAGAGCGCGCGGGGCCGGATTCTGCGGCACCACGGCCTGCCGCCCGAGCGGGTGGTCGGCCTGGACGGGCGCGAGGAGTGGATCTACCCCGGTGTGACCTACGTCTTCTCGGGCGGCGAGCTGGTGGAGACGCGCGGCGGGCCGGCCGTGGTGCGTGCCCGCGCCGGCGCGGAGGGGCGGTGAGCGAATCGGTTCGCGAGGGGACCCGCGACCCGGGTCCTCCGGCCCTCGCCGGTGCGCTCGGCCTGATCGGGCCCAAGCTGGCGGCGGTCGAGCGGGAGCTGGCCAGGAATCTCGAGTCCGAATTCGAGCCGATCTCCGCCGCGGGCCGCTACCTGCAGGAAGGCGGCGGCAAGCGCGTGCGGCCGACACTGGTCCTGCTCGTCAGCGGCCTGCTCGGGTACCGGGGCGATCACGACGTTCTTCTGGGTGCGGTGTTCGAGTTCATCCACACCGCCACCCTCGTCCACGACGACATCATCGACGAGGCGGACACCCGGCGCGGGAGGCCTTCGCTCAACCGCGTCCGCGGGAACCACTTCACCGTGTTGATGGGCGATTTCCTCTACATCCGCTCGATGAACATGGCCCTACGGGCGCGGAAGCTGCGGCTGATCGACATCCTGTCCGAAGCGACCGAGAAGATGATCGAGGGGGAGATCCTCGCCCACCACCTGCGCGGCCGGCCGGACGTTTCCGCCGAGCAGCACATGGCGATCATCGAGCGGAAGACCGCCTGGCTCTTCTCGGCTTGTTGCCGGGCGGCGGCGGTGCTCGCCGGTGCCGACCCCACCACCGAGGAGCGGCTCGCCCGCTTCGGGATGGAACTCGGCATCGCCTTCCAGATCGCCGACGACCTGCTCGACCTGACCGGGGACGAGGCGGTCCTCGGCAAGCCGGCGGCCTCGGACCTGCGCGAAGGGCGCCTGACCCTTCCGCTCATCGATCTCCTGGAGTGCGGGTCGCCGGAGGAGCGGAGGGGGGTTCTCGCGGTCCTCGAGGACGGGGGATTCGAGCGGTGCGCCTGGGCCGTGCTTCGCGCCGCGCTCGAGCGCCGAGGGTGCCTCGAGCGGGCCCGCGCGCTGGCCGAGCGGCATGCCTCCCGGGCCCGCGCCGCCTTGGGATCTTTCCCCCCGGGAACCTTCCGGGACGCCCTGCTGTCCCTGCCCGACCTCCTCGTCAACAGGGAGCGCTGACCGAGCGATGCTGCGGCTGGAAAAGCTGGAGTTGGCCGGCTTCAAGAGCTTCCCCGAGCGCACCGTCATCGAGTTTCCCCCCGGCGTCACCGCGGTGGTGGGCCCGAACGGCTGCGGGAAATCGAACATCGCGGACGCCGTCCAGTGGGTTCTCGGGGAACAGTCCGCCCGCGCCCTCCGGGGCCGTCGGATGGAGGACGTCATCTTCGCCGGCTCTCAAGGCCGGGGGCCGGGAGGGATGGCCGAGGTCAGCCTCCACCTCGTGGCGCGAAAAGGGAACGGCCTTCCCGACGGCCGCGAGCGGGTGGTGCTGACGCGGCGCCTGTACCGTTCGGGCGAGAGCGAGTACCTCATCGACGGACGGCCGGCTCGCCTCCAGGACATCCGCGACCTGCTGGAGCAGATTCGAGCCGGTGCGCGCACCTACGCCATCACCGACCAGGCGCGCGTCGCGGCCTTCGTGCTGAGCAAGCCCAAGGAACGGCGCCTGTTCATCGAGGAAGCCGCCGGGATCAGCGGCTACAAGCAGCGCCGCCGCCTGGCCGAGAACAAGCTGGAGGCGACGCGGAGCAATCTGCTGCGCGTCGACGACATCCTTCGGGAGGTGGAGCGGCAGCGCCGTTCGCTCAAGCGGCAGGCTTCTCTCGCGCGCCGCGCGCGGAAGCTGGACGAACAGCTCCGCTCGTTGCGCGGCGTGTGGTACCGGCGCCGGGGCGAGGAGCTGGCGCGGCGCCTCGAGGCGCAGGAGGCGGATCTGGCCGTCGCCCGCCGAGAGGAGGCCCACCTGGAACGGGAAAGGGCCCGGCTGGCGGAGGCGCTCGCGCTCGGCCGCGCCACCCTCGACGAAGCGCGGGCGAAGCGGGACCGCGCCGTCGAGAGGGCCCACGCCGAGGAGCTGGCGGCGGCCGGGATCGAGCGCGAGCTGGAGCAGGCGAGAGGACGCCTCGCGGCGCTCGAAGCGAGAGCCGGGGAACGGGACGGCTCGGAACGGCGGCTGGCGGAAGAACTGCAACGGTGTTCCGCGGAGCGGGAACGGCTGCTCGTCACCGCCGAGGCGCTCGCGGCCGAGAGGAACGAGCTCTCCGAGCGTTGCGCTGCCGCCGAGCGCTCGGCTCGCGATCGCCAGCAGGAGCTGGAGCGGGCGCGGGAGCGGGCCGCGGCCGCGGAGGCCTCCTGGTACGAAGCCCTGCACGAGCGCGCCGACCTGGCCGCGCAGCTCACCGCGGCGCGGGAGGCGGCGGAGCGCGAGGCGGAGCGCGAGCGGGAGGCGCGCGAGGGGACCTCGGCGCTCGAGGCCTCGCTCGAGGCCGCGCGGCGGAGCTTGGAGGAGGCCTCCCGCGCGCTCGCAGAGGCCGAGCGGCGGGAGCGGGCCGCGGCGGATGAACTCGAGCGGCGCCGCGAGGCGGAGGAGGAGGCCGTGCGGCGGCTGGAGGAGGCACGCGCGGCCGAACGAGCGGCAGCGGGAGAACTCGCCGCCTGTGCCGGCGAGAAGTCGGCGCTGGACACGCTCGAGGTGAGGCTCGCGGGGGAGGAACCTGCGGCGAGACTGCTCGAGCGGTCCCGAGAAGCGAGGGTGAAGGCCCGCGGCGTCGTCGCCGACGCGTTGAGCGTCGATCCGGAGGCCGAGCGGGCGGCCGAAGCGCATCTGGACGGGCTTCTCCCGGCCGTCGTCGTGGAGGGCGTCGCCGACGTCCTTCGTGCCGCCGAACTGCCGGTGGAAGGTCGGGTGCGTCTGCTTCCGCTGGACCTGCCCGCCGTCCGGAGAGCGCCGCTCCCGCCGCTGGCAGGGGACGCGAGGGTGCGCGGCCGGCTGGCCGAGTCCATCGCCGGACGCGGCGCCCACGGCCACGAGATCGCGGAGAGGATCGACGAAGCCTACCTCGTGACCGACCTCCGCGCGGCGCTCGAGCTGTACCG
Organism: Acidobacteriota bacterium; assembly: GCA_003696075.1. Taxonomy (NCBI): domain Bacteria; kingdom Pseudomonadati; phylum Acidobacteriota; species Acidobacteriota bacterium. The sequence goes on along the minus strand of RFHH01000026.1, from coordinate 14,494 downwards.
CGCCTTTCCGGGGCACGCCTTCGTCACGCCGGAAGGGCACCGGATCGATCCGCGCGGCGTCGTCACCGTGGAGGGCAACGGGCAGATCGGGCGCGAGGGGCTGCTGGCGCGGCACCGCCGGCGGGAGGAGCTGGGCCGGAGACTGGAGGTTCTCGAGAAGGAGGTCTCGGCCGCCCGGCGGGCGGTCTCCTCCGCTCTCGCCGCGCGCGATGCGGCGCTCGCGGAGCGGCGCTCGGCGGAGGAACGCCTTCGGCGAGCGCGGGAGGCGGCGGGGGAGGCGCGCGTCGCCGTCGCCAGGGCCCAGGAGACGCTCGCCCGGTTCGAAAGGGAGCTGGAAATCGCCCGGAGCGCGCAGCAACAGGCCGCCAGCCGTCTCGCGGGGCTGCGCGCCCGCGGTGCCGAACTGGACCGGGAGCTCGAGCGAGTCGAAGCGGCGATCGCGGCGGCACGGGAGGAGGTCGACGCCGCGCGAGAGGGGGTGCGGCTCGCGGAGCAGCGGGCCCGAGAAGCGGTTCAGGAGGCCGCCGCCCTGGCGGCCGAACGGGGCGCTCTCGACGAGAGGCGGGCCGCCCTGGAGCGGGACCGGAGGCGCGTGGAGGCCGAGCTGGCCCGGTTGAAGGAGCTCGACGAGCGAGGCCGGCACGAGAAATCGCGCGCGCGGGAAGAGGCGTGTCGGCTTCGGGAGCGGGCGGAACGGCTGGCCTCCCGGCTCGAGGAGGCGCGCCGGCGGGGGCGGGAGGCAGCGGCCTCCGCGGAGAGGGCCGGTGCGGAGATCGAGCGGCTCGACGCGAAGGTGCGCGAGGTGGAGCGCCGCCACGATCTGGCGTGCGCGGAGTTCGAGACGGTCCGCGGGCGCCGGGAGCGCCTCGCTCTCGAGGTGGAGAGGAGCCGGCTGGCTCTCCAACACGAGCGCGAGAACTGCGTCGAGGAGCTGGGATGCGACATCGCCGCTCTTCCGGAGGTCCGGCCCGAGGGGTTCGACGACGAGGTGCTCGAAAGCCCCGCGCTCCTGCGTGAGACGATCGCCGATCTGCGGCGGAAGCGCGAGCGGGTCGGCGCGGTCAACCCTCTCGCCGAGGAGGAGTACGACGAACTCTCGCGCCGCTACGAGGAGCTCAGCGCCCAGCACGACGATCTGGAACAGTCGATCCGCGAACTGGAAGCGTCGATCCGCCGGATGAACCGCGAGAGCCGGGAGCGGTTCATGGAGGCCTTCCGCGAGATCCGCGCCCACTTCAAGCGGCAGTTCGCGCTTCTGTTCCAGGGAGGAAACGCCGACCTCGTCCTCGACGAAGAGGACAACCCGTTGGAGGCGGGCATCGAGATCCTCTGCCAGCCGCCGGGGAAGAAGCTCCAGTCGGTGACCCTCCTGTCCGGGGGGGAGAAGGCGCTCGCCGCGACGGCGATCCTGTTCGCGATCTTCAGCTATCAGCCGCCTCCCTTCTGCCTTCTCGACGAGGTCGACGCCCCACTGGACGACGCGAACGTCGGGCGGTTCGCCGACGCCGTGAAAAGCTTCACCGACCGCACGCAGTTCATCCTGATGACGCACAACAAGCGGTCGATGGAGATGGCGGACGTGCTGTACGGGGTCACGATGCCCGAGCCCGGCGTGTCGAGCCTCGTCGCCCTCTCCCTCGATTGACGGGAACGGGGCCGGCGGATGGACGGTTCCCCCGCGATGCCGCCGCCACCCCGCCCTCTTCGCTGGCACGGGGCGTGGTTGGCGGCGCTGTTCGCGGCGGCGTTTCTCGTCCGCGCAGCCGTCATCGTCGAGAGCGCGAGGAGCCCGTACCACGAGCACCTGGTCCTCGACGCCGGCACCTACCACCAGATCGCGACGCGGGGCGACCCCGCGGGACCTTTCTGGCAGCCGCCGGGATACCCGTGGTTCCTGCGCGCTGTGTACCGGGCTTTCGGGCGTGACGATCCCGCGCTCGCCCGCTGGGTGCAGGCCCTGTTCGGCGCCGCGGCTTGTCTGTCGATCGCGGCCGCGGGCTCCCGCCTCGGCCGGCCGCGGGCCGGTCTCGCCGCGGGCTGGGCCGCAGCGTTCTACGGGCCGCTCGTCTACTTCGACAACGAAATCCTACCCGCGAGTCCGGGTGTGCTCCTCGCCGCCCTGATCGTCCTCCTGTTGAGCGGCCGGGTCCCTCCCGGAACGGGCCAGGTGCTCGCTGCCGGCGCCGTTCTCGGGGCGGGGGGAGTGCTTCTTCCGCCGCTCGCCGTTCCGGGAGCGCTGCTGGCCGCGTGGCTCGCCCGCCGGTCCGGATGGCGGCGCGCCGCGCTCTTCCTGCTCGTCGCGGCCGTGCCGGTCGTGGCCGTCGCTTGGCGCAATGCACGGTACGGGGAGGGCTTCATCCCGGTTTCCTACAACGGCGGGATCAACTTCTGGATCGGCAACAACCCCGACTATCCCTCCACCGTCGCCATACGGCCCGGGATGGCGTGGAACGAGCTCACCGAACAGCCGCGCTGCCGAGGCGGCGCGCGGACGCGAGCGGCGGAGTCGGCGTGGTTCTACCGGCAGGGACTCCGCTTCGCGACACGCCGGCCCCTGTCCTGGCTCGGGATCGTCGCCTGGAAAACGGCCGCCACCCTCTCGGTCCGCGAGATCGGACGCAACCGCGACATCTACGATGCCCGCGAGGAGTCGGCGGTGATGCGAGCGTTGCTCCTCCCGTGGGGGTTTCCCTTCGTGCTCCTCGGGCCACTCGCCGCCGCCGGCACCGCCGCCCTCGTCCGCCGGAGGACCCTGCCGGCACCCCCGGCGCTGATGGCCGCGGGGGTCCTGGCGGCGTGCGTGCTCTTCTTTCCCACCGCCCGGTACCGCGCTCCCGCCCTCCCGGCGCTCCTGCTGCTGGCGGCGCTCGGCCTGCCGGCGGTGCGGGCGCGGGATCTTCCCGCGGCGGCCGTGGTGCTCGGATTGGGGTTCGTCCCGCCGGGAATCCCCCCGATTCCCCGCGCGGAGACCTCGTACAACATCGGCATGTCGTTGAGCACCGCGGGGCGGCCGCGCGCGGCCCTCGCCTTCTACGAGGAGGCGCTCGAGCGCGACCCCGGGCACGCGGACGCCCACTGGGCGCGGGCGGCGGCCCTCGCGAAGCTGGGGCGGGACGAGGAGGCCCGCGCCGAACTCCTCCGCACGCTCGAGCTGGACCCCGGAGCGAGCCTCGCCTGGCAGGCGCTGGGCGCGTACCACCGGCGGCAGGGCAACCTCGAGGCCGCGCGGGCGTGCCTGGCGCGCGCGGTGGCCGCCGACCCGTGCAACCGGGTGGCCCGCGCGCTCCTGGCGCACGCCTTGCTGGATCTCGGTCTGTACCGCGCGGCGCGGCGGGAGCTCGACGAAGCGCGGCGCATCTACCCGCGCCGCGACCGCTCGCTCGAGGAAGCGGAACGCCGCTACCGTCGCCTCACCGGGGCGAGGTGAGCGGCTGGTCGGCCTCGAGGGTCGCCGGGCGCCGATCCCCCTCCCGGAGCACGGCGACCGCCACGCTGAGAACGGGGGCGTCGATCGCCGAGGGCACGGGGAGGGCGAACCGGCCGATCTCGCGCGTGCTTCCGGGGGGAACCGTTTCGTCGTCCCCCAGCCGGTCCCGGAGGGCCGCCGACTCCTCGATCCAGGTGATCGCCGGCCTGTCGCGGGCGTCGAGGAGGAGGAGGGCGATCCGCTCGACCCGGAACGGGCGGTCCGACAGGTTGTCGACGCGCAGGTGGAACCGGACCTCGCCGCTTTCCCGCTGCAGCGCCGTCACCCGGACCCGCCCGGGAGGCGGCTGAGGCCCCGGAGGCGCGAAACGGGAGAGGATCAGGGCGCCCAGGGGGTAGGCGAGAAGGAGGAGGATCAACACGCCGAGGCGGAACGCCGTCCGGCGCATCGATCGTTGCGGCTCTTCAGCGCTCACGCCCGGCGGCCTCCCGGCGACCGCCTCCCCCCGCCGCGACGCGAGACGATACCAGATTCCGCCGGCTCCGGTCGCGCGGATATACTGCGGCGCCGGAGCGCCGGCGAGATCGGCGGCCGGCGATGGGGGTTCGGCGATGGATTTCCAGCAGGCATTGCGGCGGGCGTGGCGGATCGTTCAGCTCGACGAAGAGGCGGTGAAAGAGGTTGCCGAGGACCGCGAGGCGCTGCTCCCCGGCCTGCTCATCGCCGTCATCGGCGGCCTGCTCGCCGGAATCGGGGGGGCCTTCTGGAGCGCGGGCCTCGGCCTGCTGTTCGTTCCCGCGGGAATCGTGTGGCTGCCCGTCTCGGTTTTCGTCACCGCGGTCATCTACCACCTGCTCGCCATCCTCTTCGGAGGCCAAGGAAGACTCGGCTCGCTCTTCAACGCGCTGGCGCACGGGCTGGGACTGACGCAGTGGGTCGGGATCGTGCCCGTCATCGGGAGCTTCGTGGCGAGCCTGTGGGGGCTCGTGGTCAGCGTGGTGGCCGTCCGCGCGGTGCACTCGCTCTCGACGGGGCGGGCCGTCGCGGTCGTCGCGATCCCCATCGTTCTGCTGCTGGCGTGCTGCGCGGCCGTCGTGCTGGTGGCCGGCGCCACGACGCTGGCGGCGTTCTTCCTCGGCCAGCAGTGAGGCGCCCGGCGGGCGCCTGTTGACCCCCGAACGCCCAGGCGCGATCTTCCCGCTGAAGGGTGCGCCCGCCGTCCGCGGCGCCGGTCGCCGCAGCGGAGGGGCGGGGCGGGAAGAGGAACGGCGATGCGTGTGCTCGCGCTGGGGTCGGGACGACCGGGGACCGGGAAGTCCTTCCTCGCCGCCAATCTCGGAACGGCGCTCGCGCGGCGCGGCGTCCGCGTTTGCCTCGTCGACCTCGATCTCGCCGCTTCCGACCTGCACCTCCTGCTCGGTCTTTTTCGCCCCCCGCACGGACTGCTCGATCTGCTGCGGGGAGGTGCGCGCAGCCTCGAGGAGATCATGCACCCGGTGGGTGACACCGGCCGGCTGTTTCTGGTACCCGGAGCGGGGGAGACCGTGCGCGGCCTGCAGGCCGAGGAGGTCGAGGGCCTGGCGGAGGACATCGCCGCGCTGCCGGTCGACATCGCGATCGTCGATCTCGCCGCGGGGACTTCTCAGGCGATGCTGGACCTGTTCTGCGCGGGGGACGAAGGCTGGGTGGTGGCTGCCGAGGACGCCGGGCCCATCGATGACGTGGTGCGCTATCTGCGGCTGAGCCGGCTCCGCCGGGTGGCACGGCGGCCGGCGGCGGCTGCGCCACGGCGGCCCCGGGTGTACACCTCCCTCGACGACCTCGTCAGGGACATGAGTGCGCTCCGTAGCGCCGAGGAGCGCGGCGGCGGTCCGTTCCGGCAAGGTGTCCTGCTCAACCGCTGCGGTCCGAACAGCGAGAGGTTCGCCGAGGAACTCGCCGAACGGATCGAATCGGAGCTTCCCGGCGGCTGTCACCTGCCGCTCATCGCCAAGATCCCCGAGGACCCCGCCGCGGCCGAGGCGTTCGCTGCGCTGACGCCTCTTCTGGCCCACGCGCCGCATTCACCCGCGGCCCGCGTGATCGACGACCTGGCGGCGCAGATCGCCGGTTCGGCCGCCTCGGAACCCGCCGGCGAAACGGCCAGCGGGCGCCTCGAACCGGTACCCTGACGGCCGGCCCCTCCCGCTAGAATGCGCGCGCGGAGGGGTGGCCGAGCGGTTTAAGGCAGCGGTCTTGAAAACCGCCGTGGGCCTCGCGCCCACCGTGGGTTCGAATCCCACCCCCTCCGCCAGCTCGATCCTCGAAGCGGCCGGCTGGCCCTCCGCTTGTCCCTCGACGGCCCCGGCCTGGCGCCCGTCGGAACGCCGGCGACGGCGGGCCGGGACCCAGCGGCCCCGGAGCGAAGCCCGCGCGAGCGCCGCGCCGGCAGCGGTCCGGGCGGGGGCGCCCTCCGCCGCTCGGGAAAGGGGCGGGCCCTCGCACCGGTCAGCGCGCGCGGGGAGGAGCGCCGCCGTCGGCGGGCGGCACCCCGAAGGTGCGCGATCCGATGCGTCGTGAAGTGCATCCGCAAGGGTGCGTCGTCCCGCCGAAGCCTTCGGACGATCGGAGCTTCCGCTGTCGAATGGACCGATGCCCGAGGATCGGGCCGAACTGTCTGTTTTCCATCAAGTTGCCTGGCGTTTCGCACCGTCGAGGGAGCACCTCCGACTCGTCGAGCGCTCCCGGGTTGCGGCGGCCGGAAGGCCCCGGGCGGCGCCATCTCGGGCAAGTCCTTCTTTTCCGTCGGGTTGCGCAGCGACTCGCGCCTCGAGGGCTCACCTCCCTCTCGGGGCGCCCCGGCGGCCCCGGTGCCGGCCACCGACCGCCGTCATCGCACTGTTCGCGCGAGTCCCCGGGGCGATCTCGCCCCGGCGAGCGTCCGCCCCGCCGGGCCGGGGCCGGGGCCGGCCTCAAGCCTGCTTCCTGGTGGGCCGAAGAGCCCGCCGGGGGAGATCGGTGCCGGGGTCGATCCCGGGCCGGTGGGGCGGTCTCGACCCCGAACGAGGCAGGCATGCCCGATGCCGCGGTCAAGACCGGCTTCTTCCGGATCCCGCTCGACCAGCTCAAGGCCGACACGATTCTCGGGTTCGACCTGTACATCCAGCATGGATCTCAGGAACCGGTCCTGTTCCGGGCGCGCCGCCTTTCCTTCACCGAAGAGCACCGGGCCCGGCTCGAGCGCAGCGGCAGCGAGGCCCTCCTCGTGCCGGAAGCCCAGCGGCCGGACTACGAAGCTTACGTGCAGGAGCACTCCGCGGCGCCGGCCGCGCCGCCGCTCCGGCCCCGCGAAGAGATCCAGAAGGAGCTCGCCGCGGTCACCGACCCGAAGCGCCCCCTCCGGCGCCGGTGCCGCATCGTTCTCGACACCTCACGCGAGCTTCTCCAGCACGCGTTCATCGACCCATCCGTCCCGGGGCTTCCCGAGTCGATGCACGACTTGGCGAAGAGCACCGGCCACCTCTTGCTGGCCGAGCGCGATGCGCTCCGGCGCCTCGTCTCGATGTTCCGGCTCGACTACGAGACGATCAGCCACTCGACCAACACCGCCGTGTACACCGTGGCCCTGGCGCGCGCCGGTGGCATCGAGGATCCGGTCCAGCTCGCCGCGATCGGCCGCGCAGCCCTCGTGCACGACATCGGAATGGCGGCCGCCGGCGAGGAGCGGCCTCCGGGTGCACCCGACGCACTTCGGGACCATCCGGAGGCGGGGGCCCGGATCCTGGAAGAAGCCGGTTGGAACGACGGGCTCTGCCTCGAGGTGTGCCGGGCCCACCACGAGCGTTACGACGGCTCGGGTTACCCGCGCGGGCTCAAGGGCGGGATCATCCACCCCGTGGCCCGGATGGTGGCCATCGCCGACACCTACGACGAGCTGACCTCCGCGCGGCCGGGCTGGGTTCCGCTGACCGGGTTCCAGGCCCTCTGGAAGATGAGCCGGGAGATGTCGGGCCGCTTCGACCCGGGGTACCTGGAGCTGTTCATCCGGATGCTCCTCGGCGAAGAGGGCCGCGCGCACCGGCCGAGGTAGAATGCGCCGGGACGCATCCCGGTCCCGGGAGGAGATGACGATGCCGATCCCCGCCGCGCGTGCGTGGCTGACGGCCCTCGTAGCGATTCCGGCGGCGCTGGCGGTTGCGGCGCCGCCGGCCGCGGAGGGGAAAGCTCCGCGTCTCGTCGTCGAGAAGGAGAGCATCGACATCGGGGCGGTGCGCGCGGGCGAGGATGCGGTGGCGACCTTCGTCCTTCGGAACGAGGGTGACGCCCCCCTCCACGTGCTGCGAGCGAAACCGAGCTGAGGCTGCTCGGTGGCCGAGTTCGACTCGGTCATCCCGCCCGGTGGGCAGGGAAAGGTCGTCGCCAAGGTCCACACGAAGGGTCAGCAGGGGCGCCGGACGAAGACGATCTCCGTCCAGACCGACGACCCGGTTCGACCGAACGTGACGCTCCGCCTTTCCTTCGAGGCGCGTCCGGCGGTAGCCGTCTACCCGGCCCCGACGGTCAACCTGGTGGCCGTCCAGGGGGAGAAGGCGGAGGCCTCGCTCCTGCTGCGCCGGGGGGACGGAGCGCCTCTGCGCGTGGAAGCGGTGGAAGCCAGCCGGCCCGGCGTGGAAGCGGAGGCGGTTCCGGTCGAGGAGGACCAACCGGCGGAGGGTCGGCTTCCGGCGGCGCACGCCGGCGACTGGAAGGTCAGGATTCGGCTCGCCTCGACCCGGGAGCCCCGGTCGGAGACGGGGCGCCTCCACATCCGGACCGACCACCCGGAGCAACGGGATCTGTCCATCCCGCTCCGCATCCAGGTCCGCCCCGCCGTCGAGGCCAGCCCCAAGGCGGTGTCGCTCCGGGTCACCCCGGGAGAGGCGCCCCGCCCCGCGGTGGTGATCCTCCGGCACAACGGGCACCGGCGTTTTCGGATCGCCGCCTTGAAGCTCGAGGGAGAACTGCCGGGGATCAGGGTGCGAGGGGGAAGCGGGGATCCGGCGCCGGTGCAGCGCGCGGAGATCGTCGTCGACCCGTCCGCTCCGCCCGGCCGGCACACCGGGAAACTGATCGTCCGCGTCGCCGTCGGGAAAAAGAAGCTCCCGCCCGTCGAAGTGCCGGTGACCGTCGAGGTGGCCGCGCAGGACGGCGGGAGTCTATGATCGGTCGCCCGAGCCGTCGGAGGGTCTCGGGCCGCCGCGCCAGCCCGAGTGCGGCGGCCGCGCCGAGCGGCGCTGAGCGCGCCTCGCTTTTCCGGACCGTCGCCGGAGCATGTCCCGGGACATGAAGGAGCAGGCCATGGAGAGAGCGTCCGTGTTCGCCCTGGCCGCGGTGCTTCTCGTGAGCCTTGCGCTCGCCGGGAAGGGAAGCGCCGGACTGCCGGAGGATCCGCGCGACATTCCGCGCGAAGCCCAGTTGACGGTCACCAGGACCACGGCCGATCTTGACCGTGACGGCCGCCCGGAAGGGCTGATCCTGGTCAACGCGATGACGGGCGAACAGGATCCGGCCCGCGCCTCGGAGGTCGTCGTGGGCATCACGGCGCCGGACGAAGGGGACCGGAGGGGAGCGCTCCTGTGGAGCCGACACGTCATGTCGGAAACCGGGCGGCCGGCGCACGACGGCGAACTCACCGTCGTGGACCTCGACGGCGACGGCCGCCAGGAGCTGATCCTCACCTGGGACCGGTCTCTCTCCCCCAAGCGGATCGACCGTTGGGCCGAGATCTACGCCACCGAGCAGCTGCGGCAGCCGCGCAAGATCTGGGAGGGGGCGTGGGAGCGCGATACGCGCCGCGATCCCCGAACCCCGGCCGCCGAGCGCGAGTGGTTCCGCCGCGAGATCGACTACCGTGCGACCCGCAAGGCCGCTGGCCGCGCGGTCGTCTTCGTGAAGCGGATCGGAATGGCCGCCGGCAAGGCCGTGGATCCGCCCAAGGGCGTGCAGGAACGCGTCGACGTCGCCTTGCGGCGGCCACCGCGGGGCTGATCGCCGCTCTCGCCGGGTGGAGTCCCGGTGCCGCCGCCGCCGAGCATCGGTTCCCCCTGGCATACCCCGCCGGCCAGGCGCACGCAGTTTCGGCCCGGCTGACCCCCGGCCGCCCCGGTCGCTGGCGGGTCCGCGCCGAGTGGCGAGGGCGCGGTCTCGCCGGGCTGTGGCTGTACGACCCGGAGGGCCGTGCGCTGGGCAAGCGCGTCGGCGCCTCCCCACTGGAGCTGGACTTCGAGGTCCCGTCCGGGTCCGCGGGCCGGGAGTACCGGGCCCGCTTCCGGCCGCTGACGGCACGCGGAGAACTCGACGGCGCCCTCGTCTGGACCGAGCCCCCCCGGCCTCCCGCCCCCGAGGGCGAGCCGGCCTCCGCGGAGCAGCCCCCAGCGGTTCCACCGTGTCTGGCGGACCTGGAGCCGTCCGCGGAAGGGACGGGGGCGCTGGCGGCGATCGCGGAATCGCTCTCGGAGCGCGGAGACACCGGCGAGTGGCTGGCTTCCTGGCTGGCCCGGATCGCCCGGGCGCTTCCCCCGGATCTTCCGGCCGAAGGGCGCCGGGCTGCGATCGACCGGCTGTGGGAGAAGCTGCGTCGCGAGCGGTCTCCCGACACGGATGCGGAGCGCCGGCTGCGAGCCTGGCTCGCGGCGCTGGAGAACCTGGCTCGGACGGCTCGGGACGATCGAGCGGCGGAGGAGCGTTTCCGATCGGCTCTGGCCGGGGCCTCGTGCCTGGTCCGAAAGGCCGGCGGTCCCGCCTCCTGAGTTCCCGAGAAGATCGCGGGCGTTTCTTCCCCGTCGTCCCGTTCGAAGAGGCGGGGGCGCATCCCCAATGGTGTGCATTCCCCTCGACGTCGTTGGGGGTTCGGTGGTTCCGGTTTCGAGCGGCACGCCTGCGGCGGAGTCGGGCCGAAGCGCCCCCCTTTCATCGGGTGCTATCCCCACGGTGCGATTCCGGGCCCAACCCGGCGAAAAGAACGAAGATCGGGTCGCGCCGGCCGGCGACGACCGGCCGGGGAGAGCAAGCCCGGCGACGACGGCGAGTGGCAGCGGGATACGCGCCGTCGCGGATGCACCTCGCCTTCATCGAGTCGGGCGGCGCTTCCTATCGTTCGGGGCGCACCCGTCGAAGAGCCCGATCAGCGCCAACGGTGGTGCGAATCGCCGCGCGAGCCGGTGAGAGGAAAACAGCTCGAGCCGATCTCGAGGGCATCGCGCCATCGCAGATCGCGACCCCCGAGCGCTCGGCACCTCGGATGCGAAGACGCGCCACCGGGGTGCATCTCGCGGAGGGGGAACCCTCGACGGTGCGCTGCGCTGTCCACGTCGATGCAAGGCCGCGCTTCGCCGCGGTTTCGCACGATGCGAGCGGTCCGGTGCCATGACGTTCCGGATTTCGGGGAGTTGCACGCGATAAAAGGCACCGTTGCGGGAGCACCTCACTCGGTCTGGGACCCGCCGCGAGGACCTCGGGGGCCGGTGCGGTCCCGTTCCAGCGTTTCGACGGGCCGGGAGCGGCAGGACCCACCGCCGAGGGGCACCTCGCTCCACCGTGGGAGAAGCGGGGAAGGCGCCCCGGGGGTTCCCCTCGCTTATGATCGAGCTGCCGCGGACACGGGCGGCGGAGGGCCACGATGGCGGACTCGGAGATCCTGGCCGGGCGACTCGCCGCCGCGGTTCGGTCGGGGGGGCGGGGCGCGCTCGCCGAACGCCTGTTGCAGCACCAGCGGGCCTTGCACGCGATCCCGGAGCTCGCCTACGAGGAGCACCGGACGGCCCGCTACCTCGCTCGTGCCCTCGAGGCCGCCGGTCTGGTCCCCAGGACCGGTGTGGGCGGAACCGGTGTGGTGGCGTCGCTCGAGGGGGGGCCCGGCCCCACGGTGCTCGTCCGCGCCGACATGGACGGCTTGCCGATCCACGAGGCGCCCGATCACGATCCGCGATCCGGGATCCCGGGACGGATGCATGCCTGCGGCCACGACGGCCACATGGCGATCGTGCTCACACTGGCCGAGCGCCTGACGGCGGTGCGGGAAGAGCTGCCGGGCCGGATCCTGTTCCTGTTCCAGCCGGCGGAGGAGGCGGGCCAGGGAGGCCCGAGCGGGGCGCAGCGGCTGTGCGAGGAGGGGCTCCTCGACGCCGAAGGGGTCGACTACGTCCTCGGGCTTCACCTCTGGAGCTATTACCCGCTGGGAACCGTGGTCGTCCCAGACCGGTTCGTGATGGCCTCTTCCGACGAGTTCCGGATCCGGGTCATCGGAAAGGGGGGGCATGCGGCCGTGCCGCACGCCGCTCGCGACGCCGTCCTCGCCGCTTCCCAGATCGTCGTCGCGCTGCAGGCGGTCTGTGCCCGTGACGTCGATCCCCTGGCGCCGGCGGTCGTCTCCGTCGGATCGATCCACGCGGGCACGGCGCCGAACGTGCTCCCGGAAGCGGCCGAGCTCAGCGGAACGTTCCGGGCGCCGGATGCGGAGACCCGGGAGCGGCTCCGCCGGAGGATCGTCGAGACGGCCGAAGCGATCGCGCGAGCGCGCAATGTCCGGGTCGAGATCGGATTCGCGGGCGGGTACCCGCCCACCGTCAACGATCCGCGCTGCGCGGCGAGGGTGCGGGAGGCGCTGCGGCCGGTCTTCGGCGAGAAGGTCGCGACGGGCCCCCCCACGATGGCGAGCGAGGACTTCGCCTTCTACCTCGAGCGGCGGCCGGGGGTCTTTTGCCTGCTCGGGATGCGCGACGAGGAGTCGGGTGCGGTGCACCCGCACCACGCGCCCGCCTTCCGCATCGCTCCGGACGCGCTCCCGCTCGGGCTGGAGGTGCTCCTCCGGGGGGCCGCCGCCCTCCTTTCCGGTTGACCCGGTTCTGCTTTTCTCTCACACGGGCACGCCGACTGCCCCCGCCCCGCCCTCGGCGGGCGGCTCGGGGCGTCCTGCAGGGGTAGAAGGGAAGAGCCCGAGTCCCGTCGGGTGGGAGGGACACGGATGAACCGTCACGAGATGATCGTCCGCCTCGCCGAGCTGGCGGGGCTGAGCCTGCCGGAGGCGCGCCGCGCGGTCAGGGCCCTGTTCTCCGTCGCCGAAGGGGAGGGGCTGATCGCCGACGCCCTCGACCAGGGAGAGAGAGTCGTCGTCACCGGTTTCGGCACCTTCCAGGCCCGGTGGCGGGGGCCCCGCCTGTTCCGCGATCCGGGGAGCGGCCGGCTGTCGCGGCTCGAACCGGTGCGTGTCGTCCGGTTCCGGCCGGGGGCGGGGCTGAGGGAAAGGCTGCGCTGAGATCCGGACGGCGTTCGGATTCCCGGACGGATTCAAGAATTTGAACGCCAGCGTGCCGTCCCGGCGCGGCCCGTTTTCTTAAGTCGCTTATCGACAATGGGTTGGGTGGAATCGCTGCTCTGGCACCGTGGTTGCTACGCCCCGGGCGCGCGGTCGTCCGCGCCGAGGCGAAAGTTTGGCGAAAAACGTCCCCGATCCGTGCGGGGCCATCACAACAGAGGAGGTGGCATGAGGAAATTCGGGATCGTCCTGCTGCTGCTCCTGCTCGCGGCCGGATTCGCGCTCGCACAGGAGCGGACGACAGGGACGCTCGAGGGGGTGGTCGCCGACGCCGACGGCAACCCCATCGACGGGGCGGTCGTCACGATCGTCGGTCCGCAGGGGACCCGGACGGCGATCACCGACGCCGAGGGCCGCTACTCGTTCCGCGGGCTGAGCCCCGGTCGCTACTCCGTCAAGGCGGAGGCCGAGGGCTACGGCGCCGTGGTCCAGAGCGACGTCGACGTCTTCATCGGCCGCCGCACCCAGGTGCCCTTCGCGCTCCAGAAGGGGCTCGAGGAGGAGATCCGGGTGGAGTCCCAGGCTCCCGTGGTCGACCTGAAGAGCACCACGACCGGCGAGTCGGTGAAGGTCGAGGACTTCGCGCCCTACGTGCCGCTGGGCCGGAACCTCGTTTCGGTGTTCTCCATCGCCCCGGGCGTGTCGGACGGCGGCGGGACCGGCCAGGTCAACGCGTCGATCTCCGGCTCCTCCGGGCTCGAGAACGCCTACTTCGTCGACGGCGTCAACATCACGAACAACGGGTACGGCGCGCTGGGCGCGTACTCGATCGTGTACGGCTCGCTCGGGACCGGCGTCACCTACGACTTCCTTGAGGAGGTCCAGGTGAAGACCGGCGGGTTCGAGGCCGAGTACGGGCAGGCCGGAGGCGGCATCGTCAACACCGTCGTGAAGTCCGGCTCGAACGACTTCACGCTCGACGTCGCGTGGTACGAGGAGCCGACCGCGCTCGAGGGTGTGCGGGGTCAGCGGACCGACTTCCCCAACATCGCCAACGTGGTCGACTCGAAGCGCCGCGACATCACGCTCTCCTCGGGCGGTCCGATCCTTCGCGACCGGCTGTTCTACTTCGCCGCCTACAATCCCGTGGAGACGGAGACCACGTTCCGGCTGACGAGCGGCAGCCCGGACGTCCTGTACGACCTCGACGGTGACGGCACCGCGACCGACTCGTTCCCCGTCGGAGCCACCATCTCCGGCGGGCGGACGCCGGCCGAGGTGACGCGCAAGCGCTCCACGGACAACTACGCGGCGAAGCTCACCTTCTTCGCCACGCCCAACCACAAGCTCGAGCTCACCGCCTTCGGCGATCCCTCGGACGGCGATGTGGGTCCGCAGGCGCCGACCACCTTCCTGCGCAACCTCACCGATCCCACCATCCTGGATCCGCTGACCGGTGCCACCGGGCTCGACTGGGGCGGTGACCAGATCGCGCTGAAGTACCAGGGTGTGTGGACCTCGAACTTCTTCACCGAGATCCAGTACGCCAACAAGGAGAACCACTTCAGAGAGGTCGGCCCGGGCACGGAGTTCCGGTTCGTGTTCGACGTCGACGCCAACACGACTCGCGGCGGCGCGGGCTTCTACGAGGACCTGAAGGACGAGTCGGACCAGTACTCGTTCAAGAACACCCATGTCTTCGGTCCGGTGGAACTCAGCTACGGCTACCAGCAGGAGGACATCAACTGGGCGCAGCCGCGGCTCCGCAGCGGACCGACCTACACGGCCTACTTCCC
>RFHH01000025.1 GCA_003696075.1 Acidobacteriota bacterium | reverse complement strand
GGTCCGGGGCGCGCACCGGACCCCCGTCCTGAGCGCCCGCCGGGCGCCGCAGCCCGGGAGGCTCCCGCGCACCTCGCGGCGCTCGGCCGCGCCGCCGCTTCCGCAAGGGCGGGCATCGGCGTATGATTCCGGGCAGGTGCGAGCCCGGGGAGTCCGCCGCCGCGGGCACCCGGAGGTCACGATGCGATGTCTTCGCGTGCCGATCGCCGCCGCCGCAGCGGCGGCAGGGCTGGGGTGCGCCGTTTCGAACTACCCGGTGATCAGGGACGCTGCCGGACCCTGGGACGACCAGGTCACCGACTCGTTCTACGACAAGGCTTACATCGTTCCGACCGCCCAGGTCGCCACTCTCTGGTCGGATGGTTCGGAGGAAACGTTCACGGAGGTCAGCCAGGATTGGATGGGTGACCAGCGGCTCGAGACCTACGTGAACTTCGATCCGACGGCGAGCGTCATCTTCCTCGACCAGACCTATTGCGATCCGGCCCGGAAGGTCAACTGCGCGGTCTGGTCGTCGTGGAACCCCGACCTGCCCGACCGCTATCCGATCTCGCCGACCGGGCAGAGCGGCGATCCCAGCCCTCACGACGACCCGTTCGACGGCGTCGCCGACGTGAACTGCCCCGGCTACCGGTCGTTCTGCGTCCTTCTCTCGATGGAGTCGCGCATCGGGGAGTGCGGCAGCGGCTTCTGGTCCGACAAGCAGTCGCTGTTCGACGAGCTCGCGCGGCTGACGCGCTCGAGCTGGCGCGGGCGGCAGGTCTATCGGCTGATCCTGGAGGACTCCAACCTCTCCATCGAGCTGCGGGGGGTCGACGGTACGGTGAGCCGGATGCCGATCGCCGGCGTGTACAAGGGCTACATCGACGAGAACCTGCGGGTCGTGTTCGAGGTGACGCCGAACACGAAGTACCAGGTGCAGTGGCTCGAGCGCTGGACGGATCTGCACGGCGCCGACGCCGTGGCGACGGTGACCTACGGGTCGCTCTCGGCCGACTGGCAGGTCCGGTTCCTTCCGCTCCAGAAGGTGCTCGACCGGTTCTGACCGGCAGCGCCCGGCGGGACGTCTCGGGCTGGCTGGGGAGCAGGGATTCGAACCCCGATAACCAGATCCAAAGTCTGGTGTCCTACCATTGGACGACTCCCCAGCGACGGGCCGGCGCGCGGACACGGGCCGGCGCGCCGGGGATCTCAGCTCTCGGAGGCCGTGCCGGAGACTGGCTGGGGAGCAGGGATTCGAACCCCGATTCTGCGGTCCAGAGCCGCATGTCCTGCCATTGGACGACTCCCCAGCGGAGTGCGCGAGGCGAAAGGGTAAAGACGGCCGCCAGCGCCGTCAAGTCCGCGCAGGCCCGGATGCCGCTGCCCCCGGGCCCCGCTCCCGGGCCCACCGCTCGAGGCGGGCCAGGCGGCGCAGGACCCGGTCGCGTCCCACCGCCGCCAGCACGTCGAAGATGCCCGGGCTGACCCCCACCCCCAGCACCGCCACCCGCGCGGGATGGATCAACTTGGCGGCCGAGACGCCCTGCCGCTCGGCCTCGGTCCGGAGAGCGGCCTCCAGAGCCTCCGGCGTCCACTCGGTCGACGCTTCCAGCGCCGCGCGCAGCCCCGCGACGCGGTCCGCGAGATCGTCTCCCTTCAGGTGCTTCTTCACCGCCGCCGGGTCGTAGTCCACCTCGTCTTCGAGGTAGCGCCGGACCGCATCGGCCAGGTCCGGGATCGTCCGGGGCCGCGCCTTCGCCAGCTCGACGACGCGGAGCAGATCCGCGCGCGACCATCCCTCCGGCACCCGCAGCCGCGGCGCGAGCAGCTCGAGCAGGCGTTCCGGCGCCGCGCGCGCGATGTACTGGCCGTTCATCCACAGCAGCTTTTCCCGGTCGAAAACCGCCCCGGAGCGGCCCACCGCGTCGAGCGAGAAGGCCTGGATCATCTCCTCCAGGCTCATCAGCTCGCGGTCGCCTCCGGGGGACCATCCGAGGAGGGCGAGGAAGTTGACCATCGCCTCGGGGAGGATGCCCTCGTCCCGGTAGGCGAGCACCGAGGTGGCCGCGTGCCGCTTGCTGAGCCGCTTCCGGTCGGGGCCGAGGATCAGGGGAAGGTGGCCGAAGCGGGGGAGGGGGAAGCCGAGCGCCTGGTAGAGCAGGATCTGCTTGGGCGTGTTCGCCACGTGGTCGTCGCCGCGGATCACGTCGGTGATGCGCATCGCGGCGTCGTCCGAGACGACGGAGAGGTTGTAGGTCGGCGACCCGTCGCTCCGGAGCAGCACGAAGTCCTCGATCTCGGCGTGGTCGACGCGGACCTCGCCGTGGACGAGATCGGTGTAGCGCGTCTCGCCCGGAGGAACGCGGAACCGGATGCAATGCGGTTCCCCCGCTTCCGCCCGGCGAGCCGACTCTGCTGGATCGAGCGCGGCGCAGGCGCGGTCGTACATGAAGGCCTCCCGCCCGCCTCCGGCCGCGCGCCGGCGCGACGCGATCTCCTCCTCCGAGCAGAAGCAGCGGTAGGCATGGCCGGAGTCGAGCAGGCGCCGCGCGTCGGCCCGGTGCCGCTCGACGCCCGCGGACTGGAAGAAGGGCCCTTCGTCCCAGGACAGACCCAGCCACCGGAGCGCCTCGAGGATCGCCTCGACATGCTCCTCCGACGAGCGCTCGCGGTCGGTGTCCTCGATCCGCAGGACGAAGGTCCCGCTCCGGCGCCGGGCGAGCAGGTAGTTGAACAGCGCCGTTCGGGCGCCTCCCACGTGCAGTTCGCCGGTCGGGCTCGGGGCGAAGCGCACCCGCATTCCGCTCATGATCCCTCCTCGCTCTGATTGCCGGTGCCGCCCCGCTCGCGGGGGCGGGGATCCGCGGCCCCTCGTCCCGCCTCCTCTTTCCCCTCCGGCGGGGATGGTTCGAGAGGCAGCGACGGGTAGCGCCGCCACCGCGGCACGCCGCCCGGGAAGAGAGCCACCCTTTCGATTCCGGCGACGCGATGCAGGAGGAACCAGCCGGCGGCACCCTCCCGCGCGTCCGATCCGAGCACGATCAGCCGGTCCGGGATCGACAGGCCCGATCGTTCGATCGCGCGCCGCAGTCGTGCCTCGAGAACCGTTCCCGCGGGATCGACGACGTGGTCCAGCGGTAGCCGGAACGCGCCGGGAATCCTGTCGGGCGGCCGGCCCGGGCGCACGTCGACGAGGCCGGTCGGCGCGCCCGCCGTCGCTTCCCGCAAGTCGTCCAACGAGGCCAGGTGGGAGGTCGCCGGCTCGCCCGCGTGCCCCGCGTGCGGCGGCGGATCCGGTTCGCCCTCGACGAGCTTTCCGCCGGCCGCCTCCCAGGCGGCGAGGCCGCCGGAAAGGAGGTGGCAACGGGCACCCAAGGTCAGGGCCGCAAGCCAGCAGCCGTACGCCGCCCTTTCGAAGCCTTCCCTGGTGGCGTCGTCGACCATGACCACGGGACTGCCCGGCGCCAACCCCGCCGCCGCCAGCGCCGCCGCGATCCCGGCGATCCTCTTCGATTCTTCCGGACCGGAGGGCGCGGGCTCGAGCGGCTCGAGCGGAAGCGGCACGGCACCCGCCGGGTGGCCGGCGAGGAAGGCCCCGCGTGGCCGCGTGTCGGCGAGCGTGACGGCCGGAAAATCTCCCGCGGCGAGACGTTCCGCGGGGACCAGCGGCGGCAGCGGTGCGGGAGGCTCCGGCGGCGGCTCGGAGCAAGAGGCGAGAAGAGCCGCGCCGGCGGCAGCGATCGCGATCCCTCCCGCGGACCGGAGATCTCCGATCAAGCCGACATCCTCCGCCGGCCACCGGCTGTCTCGTCGCGAGGTGCACCCCCGATGGTGCGACACGCTGCGCAACTCGCTGTCCGATGGAAACCACGGCCCGAGCTGGCGGGCATCGAATCCTCCGAGGCCGCAAGCTCCGAGCGCTCAGCGGGTTGGATGAGACAACGCACCATCGGGGATGCACCTCCTTGTCGCGCCTCGCGATCCGGGCGCCGTAGCCCCGGCCCGGATTATTCATGAAACCTCGAAGCGATACACCGCAGGTGGCGTCGGATCGCCCGCGCGCAGGTCCGAGAGCGCGGGCTGCCCTTGGTAGGAAAGCGCTTCGAAGGGAGACCGGACGCGCCGCGCGGAGCGCGGCCGACGGATCGCCGGGCCGTCCGGTGGGCCGTTCGGCCGCGAGAAGGCCGGCCCCGTGCCCGAGGGGCCGAAGGCACCGGCCAGCGAGCCGGGGCGGCGCCCTTTTGGAAAGGTTTCACGAGGAAGCCCGGCCAGGGTGAAGCGTTCCGGCAGGAATTCCATCCCGCTTCGACCGGCGTCGGCGCGCGCTCCGTTGACACCCCCCGGCCGCGGGGCTAGCATCCCCGCGCCCGGACTCCGAGGCCCGGGTGCGGCGCTGCCGCGCGGCCGATCCCGGCCGGCACCGCGCCGCCGCCGTCCACGATTGGGGCCGTAGCTCAGCTGGGAGAGCGCGTGACTGGCAGTCACGAGGTCAGGGGTTCGATCCCCCTCGGCTCCACCAACTCGGGCCGCTCGAGTGTCAGCAGGCCGCGACCGGGACATGGTCGCGCGATGGCCGGCAGGGCGAACGCCGGGCGGGGCTCCTAGCGCATTTTCAGCTCGATCGGCGCGCCCCCGGCGTGGGGCCACTGCGGGGCGCGGTTGCCGGGCCATCGACTCGGCGAGACCGGGCGCTTCGTTCGTTCGCCCGAACCCGTCGCTCCCGCCTCCGCGACGCCCGCGTTTCGGATGGCGATCTCGAGACGTCTCGGGACGACAACCCTCCCGAATCCGATGTGTCGCCTCCATTGGCGCGAAACACCCCACGACCCGACGAAAGATCGGCCGTTCGCCACGATCCCGGCGAATCCGGCGGTTCGAGGGCGCAACCTCCGAGAGCTCCGTGACTGGGATGCGAAAACGCACCATCGGGGACGCACCGGAGATTCCCCGCGTCGATCCCGAGCCCTCCCGCGACGACAGCCGATCCGGATCCGAGGGAAGGCGCGCCCTGGGGGGCGATCCCGCTTCCAAATCCGTCGTAAAGGGGGGCTCCCGGAGATCCGGCCGCCCGGAGTCGGCCGGCGTCGGCAAGCTTGCGAGCTGTCAAGGGTTCGTTTTTGCGCCCTCGGGGATGCGTGTCCGATCCGCTGCCGGGTGCGTCCCCAGCCGGGTGCCTCCCCAACGGTGGGAGCCCGGCCGGTCCACCTCGAAACGCAGGGGATTCCGGCGGGGGCCCGGACCGGCACCGTTCCGCACCCGCAACGGCCGGGCCGCAACGAGTCCGGCAGGGAAACGCACCGTTGACGATGCCTCGCCGATCCGGGGAGCGCTTGCGGGACTCACGCGGCTCCCGCCACAGGGCCGCCACGACGCCCCCGGCACCGACTCGGCGGCTCGGCCTGCGGGTGGTGCGGCAGGACGGCGGTGAACGACCCGGACGCACGAGGGACGCGTGGAACCCGAAACGCCCTCTTTGATAAAGTCCCTGCAGGAGTCGTTGGAGGAGGGCGTCCAATGAATCGTCTTGCTGCGAGTTTCGTCGTCGTCGTGCTGTCCGCTACCGCGTACTTGGCCGTCGCGGCCGAGAACGTCACCTACACCGCTTGCCTCGATACCGAGCGCGGCATGCTGTACTACGTCGACGAGGGTCCGACGCCGATGATGCCCTGC
>RFHH01000024.1 GCA_003696075.1 Acidobacteriota bacterium | reverse complement strand
CCGCACCCGCCAGCGGTTCCGGGCGCGGAAGGACGGGCTGCGCGCGGGGCCTCCCGAAGCGGCCCGATCTCCCGGGGCGGACCGGCCGGCGCCCCTCGGCGAGCGCTTCCGGCCGCGCCCCGTCCGCGAACGGGCCGGGCCGGGAGGAGGCGGCTCAGGCTTCGCGCCGGAGCCACGCCCCTCCCGCGGTCCGGAATCCGCCGCCCGGCCGGTGCCGCGGTCAATCCCAGCGCGGGACCCGCCCCGGCGTCCAGGGTGCGCCGGCGGCCTCGGCGTCTTCCTCGAGCCGGCGGAGGTCGGTCTCGATCAGCGACCGCAAGCGCGGCAACCAGCGCTGGAACGCTTCGCGCGCCAGCTCCAGGTTCTGCTCGTGAGTCCGGGTCGGTGCGCTCGTGGACGACCAGGCGCCGGAGACGACCTGCCGCACGCGGTCGCGGATCCCGGGCGGCGTCGGTTCGGCGTGCTCGGCCACAACCTCGTCGCCCAGCAGCTCGACCTTGAGGTCGGCCAGCCGGTCGCGCAGCTCGCGCGCGCGGCGGGCGAGTTCGTCCGGCGCGGCGGGGGTGTCGTCGAGGGCGCGCATCAGGTGCGCCAGGCGCGTTTCGGCTTCGCCGATCGCCCGCTCCGCACCCAGGACGGCGCGTTGCAGGGCGGCGGCGCGCTTCTGGAACTCGGCCAGCGCCCGCCGGTCGGGAGCGGGCAGCGAGGCCTGCTCGAGCGGCTTGACCTCGAACTCCTCCGGCCCGGCGATCTCGGTCAGTACCGAGCGCACCCGCTTGGCGAGCGTCACGCTGTAGCGGCCGGGAGGGGCGAGCGGTCCCTGCGGCGGCGTGTCCCAGGGAGCCCGCTCCTTCGGCGGCGAGAGATCGGTCGGGTCGGGTGCCGGGTAGCGCAGATCCCAGGCGACGCGATGGAAACCGGCCGTCACCGGCCCGGTGATGCGCCGGACCACCTTCCCCTCTGCGTCGCGGACGATCAGCAGCACCTGGGGCTTCTCTTCCCGAGCCTCCGCGCGGAGTTCGTCCCAGCTCGGGATCTCGATCGGCTCGCCGGCCTTGCGGGCCTCGCGCTCCCTCTCGTGGCGCTGCTCTTCGAGCGTCTTGTAGCCGTCGGCGAGGTAGTAGGTGAACACGGCTCCGTAGGGCGGGTTCGGAGCGACGAAGTGGTCGTCGCCGAGGAAGCCCTTGCCGGGAATGCCGAGCCGGTAGCGCTCGACGTAGAGCCAGGCGTCCTTGACCGGAAACAGCACCGCCTCCCGATCCAACAGCTCGCGGTCGACCATGCGCAGCGGACTGTAATCGTCGAGGACGAACAGGCCGCGTCCGAAGCTCGCCAGCACGAGATCGTTCTCGCGGCGCTGGATCTCGATCTCGCGGATCGCGATCGTCGGCAGGCCTCCCGCGAGCCGTACCCAGTGCTTGCCGCCGTCCACCGTGAAGAAAAGCCCGAACTCGGTGCCGGCGAACAGCAGTCCTGGCCGGACATGGTCCTCTGCCACCGTGTAGACCGTGCCGCGCCGCGGGAGGTCGCCCGCGATCGAGCGCCAATGCCGCCCGCGATCGTCGCTGACCAGCAGGTACGGTTTGAAGTCGCCGCTCTTGTGATTGTCGAAAGCGGCGTAGACGCGGTCGGGCGAGTGGCGCGACGCCTCGAGGTCGCTCACGTAGGAAAGCTCGGGCACGCCGGGGAAGCGGTCGATACGCCGCCAGTGCGCCCCGCCGTCGTCGGTGACCTGGATCAGCCCGTCGTCCGTCCCGGCGTAGATCAGCCCCTCCTCGAGCGGGGATTCGCTCAGCGCGACCACGTTGCCGTAGAACGATGTCGACTTGCCGCGCGCGACGGCGTCGATGCTCTGGATACCGCCCATGACCTCGAGCTTGCGCCGGTCGAGCTGCCGGGTGAGATCGCCGCTGATGGCCCGCCAGCTCTGTCCGCGGTCGTCGGAGCGGAAGACGCGGTTGGCGGCGAAGTAGAGCCGGGTGTGGGAGTGGGGGCTGACGATCAGCGGCGAGTTCCAATTCCAGCGCAGCGCCTCCCCCGGTTCCGGCTGCGGCTGGATGTCGACCCACTCGCCGCTGCGCCGGTCGAAGCGCACGAGCCCCCCGTACTGGTACTGGGAGTAGACGATGTTCGGGTCCTCGGGATCGACCTGAGTCTTGAATCCGTCGCCGAAGATCGTCACGAACCAGTCGGCGTTGGTGATACCGGCGCCGTCGGTCGTTCGCGAGGGCCCGCCGAGCGTCGCGTTGTCCTGCGTCCCGCCGTAGAGGTTGTAGAAGGGGACGTCGTTGTCGGGGGTGACGCGGTAGAACTGCGTGATCGGCAAGTTGGCGAAGAAGTGCCATGTCCTGCCGCGGTCGTAGGATTCGTAGAGACCGCCGTCGCAGCCGGCGCGCAGGTGGCGGTTGTTCTGCGGGTCGATCCACAGCGCGTGATCGTCGACGTGCTTGGCGCGGTTGCCGACCCGCTTCCACGTCGCCCCGCCGTCCTCCGAGACCTTCATGAAGGTGTCGAGCATGTAGACGCGGTCGGCGTCCCACGGGTCGGCGACGATCTCCTGGTAGTACTGGGGGCTGGTCGAGATGACGTCGCTCATCTTTTCCCAGCTGCCCCCGGCGTCGGTCGAGCGATAAAAGCCGCTCGCGTCACCTGCCGCCTCGATCGTTGCGTAGACGATGTCCGGGTCCTTCGGCGAGACGGCGAGGCCGATGCGGCCCATGTCCACCTCGGGAAGGCCGTTCTTCAGCTTGGTCCAGCTCTTTCCCCCGTCGGTGGACTTGTAGATCGCCGACTCGGGCCCGCCGTCGATCAGCGTCCAGACGCGCCGCCGCCGCTGGTACGCCGCAGCATAGATCACGTCCGGGTCCCGCGGATCGAAGGCGATGTCGGTGACCCCCGTGTCCTTGCTGATCTCGAGCGCGAGCGTCCAGGTCTTTCCGCCGTCACGCGTGACGTAGAGCCCGCGATCGCCTCCCGAGCGCCAGAGGGGGCCCTGTGCGGCGACCCAGACGACGTCGCCGTCCCGCGGGTCGATCAGGATCTTGCCGATGTGTTCGGAGTCCTTCGGTCCGACGTTCGTCCACGTCTTGCCCCCGTCGGTCGACTTGTAGACTCCGTCGCCGTAGCCGACGCTGCGCTGGCTGTTGTTCTCGCCGGTTCCCACCCACACCGTCAGCGGATCGTTCGGGTCGATCGCCAGGCAGCCGATCGAGTACGAACCCTGATCGTCGAAGACCGGCGTGAACGTCGTACCGCCGTTCGTCGTCTTCCAGACACCTCCCGACGCGGCGGCGACGTAGAAGATCTCCGGCCTGGACGGGTGAACCGCGATGTCGGTGATGCGGCCGGAGGTCAGCGCCGGTCCGATCGCGCGCAGCTCGAGGCCGGTGAACGTCTCCTCGACCATACGCTCTTTGTCCGTCCGGGTTCCTGGAGAATCGCCGGCGGCTGCCCTCTTGCCCGTCGCCAAGGCCGCGGGGATCAGGATCATCGAAGCGACGATGGGAAAGATCGATCGGCGGGGGAACCGGACCATCGACTCACCTCCTCGAGCGCCCGCAGGGCGGTTCGCGAGTCTAGCGGAACCGGCAGTCGCCTCCCAAAGGCGGCGGCGGTCGTGCCGCGCCGGCCCGCGAGGCATCAGTGCTAGGT
>RFHH01000023.1 GCA_003696075.1 Acidobacteriota bacterium | reverse complement strand
TCGCCTTGATCGGGGGCGGCTGCCTCCGGTACCACCGCGCCCCCCCGACCGCATCGTACAGGACGCGGATCATCTGGATCACGTCTTCGGTCATCTTGGACCGGTCGGGACGGCCGCACTGGTACAGATCGACGAGGCGAAGGTCGAAGTGCACCCCCCGCCTCCGCACGAGGATGTTTTCGTCGTGGATGTCGCCGTGGTATTCCCGGCGGGCGTGAATTTGCTCGACACCGGCGGCGAGTGCCCGCAACAGGTGGAGCGCCTCGAAGGGGTGGAGCCGCCCGCCGGGCTGACGGGCCAGGAACCGGCTCAGCAGCTCCCCCTCGACGTACTCGCTGATCAGACAAGTCACACGCACGCCCCGGTACCAAAACGACTCGCTGTGGTGATACTTGATGACGATGGGGCAGTCGCGGAGGCGTTCGAGCTTCTTGGCGTAGAAGCGCACCGCGCGGTCGCGGACGTTCCTTTCCGGGTAGAAGACCTTCATGGCCCTCGGAACGCCCGTTCTCGACTCGACGACCTTGTAGACCTCGCCCTCCCAGCCGCGGCCGAGAAACGCCTGCACCTCGTACTTCCCGGCGAGCCGGCGTCCCGGCTCGAAATCGAATCCGGCGATGGCCCGCCTGGTGGCCACGTCAGCGCGCCGATCGCGGCGGCTCGGGCGGCGTGATCCGGCGGGGCGGGTGCCGCTCGAGCTCCTCGAGCAGGACTTCCACCGCCTTCTCCAGTGTCGGGTCCCTCCCCGCAGCCACGAGGTCGGGTCGATCAACCACCTCGATGTCCGGCTCGACGCCGACCCCTTCGACGGCCCAGCGCCCCTCGGGATCCATGAACCGGAAGGTCGGCACCGACACCGAACCACCGTCCACAAGGCCTGGATTGCCGGACAGGCCGATGAGGCCGCCCCACGTCCGCGTCCCGATCAGCTTGCCCAGCCCGAGTTCCCGGAAGTAGTAGGGAAACGCGTCCCCGCCGGAGCTCGAATAGCCGTTGATGAGGCAGACCTTCGGCCCGGAGTGCGCGTATTCCGGCGTGCGCATCGGCTCGACACCGCGGCGGGCCCAGAAGCTGAGCGGCGTGCGCTCGAGGAGTTCGATCATCCGATCCGGAATGAAGCCGCCCCCGTTGTAGCGGACATCGATGATGAGTGCGTCCTTGTGCGCCTGGGGATAGAAGAGCTTCCGGAGCTGCCGGTTGCCCTCCACGGCGGTGTTCGGGAGGTGGATGTAGCCGATTCTCCCCCCGGACAGCTCGTCCACCAGACGCTGCCGCGAGCGGACCCAGTCGAGGTAACGCAGATTCGTCTCGCGCCGGATCGGAACCACGAGAACGGTGCGCGCGCCCTCCTCCGAGGGCTTGCTGTTCACGCGGAGCGAGACCGTGCGGCCGGCCGTGTGGCGCAGCAACTCGTAGAAATTCGACACCTCCCGCGTGGAGCGCCCGTCGACCGCCAGGATGAAGTCCCCCTCGTGCACGTCGACCCCCGGCATCGTCAGCGGCGATCGAAAGTCCTCGTGCCAGTTCTCGCCGGGGAAGATATGGGCGATCCGGAAGTAGCCGCTCGGGTGCGCCTCGATCTCGGCGCCGAGCAGGCCACCGTCGTGCCTCTCGGGCCGCGGCATGTCCCCGGAGTTGACGTAGACATGCCCAGCTCCGAGCTCGCCGCCCAGTTCGCCGAGGATGTAATCGAGATCGGCCCTGTGCGCGACGTGCTCGACGAGCGGGGCGTACCGATCCCGGAGAGCGGGCCAGTCGAGGCCGTGCATCCCCGGATCGTAGAACCAGTCGCGGAGAATCCTCCACGCGTCGACGAACATCTCGCGCCACTCGGCGCGGGGGTCGACCAGCGCCTCCATCCGCGAGAGGTCCAGCCGACCGTCGCCCACCTTTCGCCCGGGCGACGCGTCGACGACTCCGAACGACTCTCCGGCGCGGTAGAGGAGCTTCTTGCCGTCGGCCGAGAGATCGAACGAGGAAACGCCCTCGATCAGAACCTTCTCTTCGCGTTCGGCGAGGGAGAAGAGCTTGACCGCCGCATGTCGGCCCTTTCCGACGAGGTAGACCGGGCCTTCCGGCGCGGCGTGCAGCTGGCGGTAGTCTGCCGGATCGCCAGGTAGAGCCACCACCCGTGCGGAGAACCCCTCCACGTCGAGCGCAGCGGCTTTCTCTCCGCCGCCGTCGCTGTCGCCGCCGTCGGAATCCTTCCCTTCCCCGGCAGCCTCCTCGTCCACGAGAGGGGGAAGCGGTGGAGGACCGGCGGCGGAGAGGCTGGCGGCATACACCCTGGTGGGATTGGTGTAGATGTAGTTGAACTCGTAGCCGCTGAATTCGAGGTTGTAGTCGCGGTCGGACAGGAAGTAGAGATAGCGACCTTCCGGATCGAAGACGGGATCGTAGTCGTTCGTCATCTCGTCAGTGAGCCGCGAGACCTTCTTCAGCTCGACGTCGTAGACGTAGATGGAGGAGAAGTGGGAGGCCTCCAGCTTCGTGTACACCAGGTAACGACTGTCCGGCGACCAGCGATAGGTCCGGATGTCCGCGCGGGTCGAACGGTCGACGTCGGTGATCTTCCCGGTCTCGACGTCGAGAAGACGCAGGCGTTGCCGCTTGTCGGCGAAGGCGATCTTGCGGCTGTCCGGGGACCAGACGGGGGGAAACCGCCAGGTGTCCCCGTCACGGGTGAGGCGCCGCTCGGGCCCCGAGCCGTCCTGCGGGCGAATGTAGATCTCGTACTCGCCGGAACGGTCCGACAAATAGGCGACCCACTTCCCGTCCGGCGACCACGCGGGAGAGATCTCGCGGACACCGGGCGAGCGGGTCAAGTTGCGCGGGGGACCGTGCTCCGCGGGGACGGTGAAGATCTCGCCCCGCGCCCCGAAGAGAGCCCGCTTGCCGTGCGGCGAAAGGGACGCGGACCGGATCTGGCGGTCGACCCGCCGCAGGCGCGGAAGCGTGCCGGCGAAGTCGCCCGTCAGCCGGATCGGAATCCGCGTCGATTCGCCTGTCGCCGGGTCGAAACGGTAGAGGTATCCACCGCACTCGTAGACGATCCGCTCCGGGCCCGCGCTCGGCCAGAGCACGTCGAAGTCGCGGTGGTGCGTCACCTTTCGCACGTCTCCGGTGGTCAGGTCGTAGGCATAGAGATTGAGACGGCCGTCTTCCCGGTCGGAGGTGAAGTAGATCGTGTCTCCGACCCACAGGGGCTGGTTGTCGGTGCCGGGATAGTCGGTCAGCTGCCTGGCCTTCATCGTTTCGAGGTCGAAGATCCAGACGTCCTGGGCGCGGCCGCCGCGGTATCTCTTCCAGGTCCGGAATTCGCGATCGATCGGGGTGTAGACGAATTTCTTCCCGTCCGGCGACATCATGCCGCCGCCTCCCTCCGGAATGGGCAGGGGGCGCTCCATCCCGCCGTGCACCGGCACGAGGTAGGGACGTCCCATGCGGACGCCCCACGGCAAGCGGTTGGCGCGGACGACGACGAACTCGCCGTCCGGCGTCCAGTCCAGCACGCGGTAATCGAAGCCTCCGCGCGGCGGGAGCGGGCCCACATCGTTGTAGAAGGTCAGTTGCCGGGGGGCGCCGCCTTCGGCGGGGATGACATAGACCTGCCGTGTCCCGTCGTACTCGGCGGAGAAGGCGATGAGCCGGCCGTCGGGAGAGAACTTGGGGAACAGTTCCAGTCCGGGATCGGACGTCAGGCGCCGCGCTTCGCCGCCCTCGGACGGTGCGACCCAAATGTCCCC
Source organism: Acidobacteriota bacterium (assembly GCA_003696075.1). Taxonomy (NCBI): domain Bacteria; kingdom Pseudomonadati; phylum Acidobacteriota; species Acidobacteriota bacterium. The sequence continues at coordinate 29,001 of RFHH01000023.1, read as the reverse complement.
CGCATAGACGAAGGCCACCCGGTCGCCGTGGATGTCGGCGAAGCGGAGAAGGCGCGCCTCCCCGGATCCTGCTGCGGACAGGGCCGCCGGAACGGCGGCGATCGCGACGAAGAGAGAGAGAAAGAACGTGCGTGACATGAGCGGCCTCCCGGGACCCGCCTCCGCCGCCCCCGGGGCGCGGTGCGGAGCCGGGATTATGCCACGCTGGGTGCGGCGGGGATCGCGCAGGGGCGGCTCAGCGGCGTTTCCGCTCGCGCACGTCGCGGAAGGGCTCCGGAGGGTCGTCGAGGTACGCCATGAATTCCCTCCTCCTCGTCTCGCTGCGCCCGGCCAGTTCGGAGTACCAGGCGCGCCGGAGTCGCCGGAGGTCGTCCGGGTCGAGCGGGGCACGGCGGCCAGCGCGCCGCAGGCGCATGTCGGTCACAAAGGTGCTGATCGCCACCGATACGGAGACGTTGAGGTAGGAGGTCATCCCGCAGGTGGGGATGAAGAAGTAGCCGTCGACCAGCCGCCTGAATTCGTCCGACAGCCCCGACTGCTCGTTCCCGAACACGAGAGCCAGAGGGGTCTGCAGGGGAATCTCGTCGAGCGGTATGGCGCCAGCGGTCACGTCCGCACCGAGGATGGTGTACCCGCGGGCCCGAAGGTCGGCCGCAGCGTGCTCCGCGCTGCGGTACCAGAAAACGTCGAGCCAGACACTGGCGCCCTTGTGGATCGCCCGGTTGAGGACCACCCGCCCCTCCCGGTGGCAGATGTGCAGTTCCTGCAGGCCGAGCGCTTCCACGGTCCTCAGGACCGCCGAGGCGTTCAGCGGATCGTTGAGGTTGTCGAGCACGACGGTCAACGAGCGGGTGCGCTCGCGAAGCGCTCGCTCGGCGGAACGCAGCCGCGGCGGAGGTTCCCCGCCACCAACGTCGGCCCGCCCGTCGGGCACCGCAGCCTCCCGGTCGGCGCTCGGTGAGGCCTTCTTGGCTTCTTCGCCCCAAGGCGCGAGGTGCTCGCTCTCGACCCGCTCGCGGGCCAGTTCCGGCGGCGTCGCCCATGCTGCGCGCACCAGATCGGCGAAGAACGGGATATCCAGCGCGCGGCGCACCAGCTCCCGATCCATCAGGCGCCGCTGCCACGCCGGGAAGCCGGCGACCCCGTTTTCGCGCGCCAGATCGTCGCGGTCCGCCGCCAGGCGCTCTCCGGCGATGCGCATCAGCTCTTCAAGCTGCGCGAAGAATCTCCGGAAGGGACGCCAGCGGTTCTTGCTCATCGATCGTCGCCAGCTCGGGTTCCGCGAGCCGCCAGCGGCGGTCTGCGGCGATGGAAGGCGGTCGCCTCCTGGTAGACGCGGGCGAGCGCGAGGAGATTCTCCTCCCCGAAGAGCCGGCCGACGAAGGTGATGCTCGTCGGCGTTCCGCCGGCGAATCCGTTCGGTACGACGACCGCCGGATGGCCGGTGAGGTTCGTCAGGAGGAGATCGTCGCCCACGAAGCTCGGGCACACGTAGCCGTCGACGCCGGCGAGCGCACGCTCCATCTCGCGCATGAGAAGCGTCCTCACGCGATTCGCCCTCAGGTATTCCACGGCCGGGATGAGCTGGCCCTGTCGGAAAACGTTCGGCCAGGCCTCTTCTTCCTGCCGGACCATCTCCTCGTCCCGCCCGCTGCGGGTCAGCTCATCGAAGGCGGCGGAAGCCTCCGCGGTGAGGATCAACGCGAGAGGTCCGATCGGGTAGCGGCGGGGCAGTTCGATCTCGACGAGGCGGATTCCGGCCGCGCGCAGCACCTCGAGCGTCGACCGGTCGTTTTCCGCCCACGCGCGGAGCCGCGCCGCCCGCTTCGGGTCGGCGACCCCCTCCGCCCGGTCGCGCTCGAAGAGCTCCGGCACGAATCCGATCCGGAGTGTTCGCGGGTCCCTGACCGGCGGCCACCGGAACGATGCGGTCACGGCGGACGGGTCCAGGCCGTCGGCTCCGTGGATGGTCGAGAAGACGAGGGCGCAGTCCTCGGCGCTGCGGGCGATGACCCCGACCTTGTCCATGCTCCACGAGAGCGCCATCACCCCGTGCCGGCTGACCCGCCCGAACGTGGGCCGCAGGCCGGTCGCCCCGCAGCGGCTGCACGGGGAGACGATGCTCCCCCATGTCTCGGTGCCGAGGGCGAACCCGACGAGCCCCGCGGCGACCGCGGCCGCCGAGCCGGCCGAGGATCCGCTCGACCCCTGTTCCGGATTCCACGGGTTGCGCGTCTGCCCGCCGAACCAGACGTCACCCCATGCGAGCGCGCCGACCGATGTCTTCGCGGCGAGGACGGCGCCGGCCCGCTCCAGCCGGGCGGCCACCGTCGCGGTCTCGGGCCGGTACTGATCGCGGAAGGGCCTCGCGCCCCAGGTGGTCGGGTACCCCGGCACCGCGATCAGGTCCTTCGCGCCCCAGGGGATGCCGTGGAGCGGCCCGCGGATGCGGCCCCGGGCGATCTCCTCGTCCGCGCGCCGGGCCTGCTCCATCGCGAGTTCCGCCGTCAGCGTTATGACGCAGCGGAGAACCGGATCGAAGCGCTCGAGACGTTCCAGGTAGAGGCGCGTCAGCTCCGAAGCACTCACCTCGCGGCGCCGTACCAGCCCCGACAGCTCGGCGATCGTCAGGAACGCCAGATCCTCCGCCGATTCCGGCCGGGCCGGGCCCTCGCGGGACACTTCCGGTTCTGCGCGTTCCGGGACCGCGGAGGGACACGGTGGCTCCTCGGCGAGCTGGAGGCGCAGTGCGGGGGGCACCGCGTTGTCGAGGTCGATCTCCCGGATCGCGGCAAAGTCTTCGAGAAGCTCGCCGACGCCCCGCAGCATGAGGGCGATCTCGTCGTCGTCGTAGCGCTGTCCGATGAGCCAGCTGCAGCCGCGGATCATCGGCGCGGTGACCGCCGTCTTCTCGCCAGCGGCGTCGACCGCACCGGCGAGCATCGTTCCGCCCAGACCGGCCGCCGACAGGCGGACCAGCAGCTCCCGGCGTGTGATCTCCGCCGAGGCGGAGCGGAACGCCGCGCGCGGTGCCGGTCGATCCGGCGGCCGATCGCCCATCCTCTGCTCCCCGCCGGGTGTCCCGGCGCCCGCTGCGGAGTCTACCGCATGCCCGGCGGCCGGAGCGCACATGGGCCCCGTTTGGCCGATAATCGCCGCGATGGAAAAGGAGAAGCCCCATGGAGTACCGCACGCTGGACCCGTCCAAGGGCGAGCTGATCGAGCGTTTCGACGTGCATCCGGACGACGCGGTCGAGGCGGCTCTCGGTAGCGCGTGCCGCGCATTTGCCGACTGGTCGCGGAGGCCGATCGGCGAGCGCACCGCGATGCTGGACGCCGCGGCGGCGCTGCTCGAGGAGCGCACGCGGGAGCTGGCGGACACGATGGCTCTCGAGATGGGCAAACCTCTGGCGCAGGGAGAGGCCGAGGTGGCGAAGTGCACCTGGGTCTGTCGCTACTACGCGGAGAACTCGGCGGCGTTTCTCGCCGAGCGGGAGGTACCGACCGGCTCCGGCCGCTCTTCGGTGCGCTTCGCCCCGCTCGGCCCGATTCTCGCGATCATGCCGTGGAATTTCCCGCTGTGGCAGTTCTTCCGTTTCGCGGCGCCGGCGCTCGCCGCGGGCAACGTGGTGCTCCTCAAGCATGCCCCGGGAACGCCCCGATGCGGGGAAGCGATCGAGGAGCTCATGCGCGAGGCGGGCGCGCCGGAGGGGACGGTCCGCAACCTCCGCCTGACGAACGAGCAGGCGGCACGCGTCGCCTCCGACCGGCGCGTCCGAGGCGTCACGCTCACCGGGAGCACCCGGGCCGGACGGGAGGTGGCGGCGGCCGCGGGCGCCCATCTCAAGAAATCGGTCATGGAGCTCGGCGGAAGCGATCCGTTCATCGTCTTCGCCGACGCCGATCTCGAACGGGCCGTGACGACAGGGGTGCAGGCCCGGTGCCTGAACAGCGGCCAGAGCTGCATCGCGGCCAAGCGATTCCTGGTCGAGCGCCGCATCTACGACCGGTTCCGCGACCGCTTCGTCGCCGCGATGCAAGCGCAGCGGGTGGGCGACCCGCGGCAGGGCGGAACCGACATCGGACCGCTCGCCCGCGCCGATCTCCGGGACACGCTGGCCGCCCATGTCGCGGCCTCGGTGCGCGCGGGGGCGCGAATCGTGACCGGCGGCGAGATCCCGGCGGGCCCGGGGTTCTTCTTCCCACCCACCGTGATCGAGGGACGCGATCCGGTGCCGGCGGGAGACGCGGAGCTGTTCAGGCCGGCGGCCTACCTCGTGCCTTTCGGGACCGAGGAAGAGGCGGTGTCGATGGCGAACGCGACCGGCTACGGCCTCGGCGCCAGCGTCTGGACCTCCGATCCGGAACGCGCCGAGCGGATGGTGTCCGCTCTGGAGGCCGGTTCGGTCTTCGTGAACGCGATGGTGAAGTCCGACCCGCGCCTTCCGTTCGGCGGCACGAAGGACTCCGGTTACGGGCGCGAGCTCGGCCGCGAGGGCCAGCTCGAGTTCGTCAACGTCAAGACGGTCCACCTCGAGCCTTGACCCGGGCGCCGGCCCGCTCGGCCTCGGCCCCCGCCGCGGGAGGCTCGATGGTGATCTCGGTCGTATGGGAGGCGATGGCCAGCGGCCGGGACTCCTCCGGCGGCACGCCGAGATAGCGCGCCACGGAGCTCACGAGGCGCGAGTACCACACGGTGGCGGTCACGGTCACCTTCCCCGGAGGCACGTCCTCCGGCACCGTCCAGACGAAGGTCTCGTTCCGCGCCTGAAGCGGCGCGAGCCGGTAGTCGGGCCCGAAGCTGGCGGTGTGCCACTGGGCCACCGTCATCCGCCCTTTGGGGTCGAGGTAGGGGAGCCGGAAGATCCGGTCGCCGTCCGGCACGTCGCCGTCCCGGGGAAGTCCCCGAAACCCGGCGACGCCGCGGATCTCACCGATGTCCTGGTAGGCCAGCGCCTTCCGGGAGGCGATCGTCAGCTCCTCGCCGGCGAACCCCTTGGGCTGCACAGGGAGGTGGTAGCGCCGGCCGTAGGCGTCTTCCGCCTCGACGTGCAGCCAGACCACCCGTTCCTCGGCCGAGCCCGTCGGAATCATGTGGCCCGCCTTGGCGTTCACGACCGTCGCCTGCAGCTCCACCGTGTCCCCCGGCTTGGCCCTCGTGGACCGGGGGTGGATCCGCACTTCGATCGCCCCCTTCAGCTTGCCCGGATCGTGCGCTCCGTGGAAGAGGTGCTGCCGGACGTCGGGACGCTCGGGACCGCCGGCGGCCGGCGCGCTGCTCCCCGCGGCCGGCGGCATGTGGCAGTCCTGGCAGACGATGCCGGCGCGCGCCTGCGGGCTCTCCCGCCATTCGAGGTGCGTCGCTTTGACCCATTGGCCGTACGGGTCCTTCTCGTTGTGGCAAATCCCGCAGAACTCGGCCGTTTGGAGGAAGGGATTGCGGGCGATCTCGTGCCCCATGCTCTCCGAGTCCTCCCGAACCCCCTGCTCCACATCACCCGGAGCGAGGGTGTAGTTGAAATTGAACGGCAGCTCACCCTCGAACCCGGTGATCGAATGGCACAGGTCGCAAGACACGCCTTCGTTGGCGCGCGTGCCGGCGGACGGGCGCGCCGGGGGGATGTCTCCGGCGAGGAAGGCGAGCGGAGCGTGACAACCGTTGCACCCGGCCTCGATCGCTGCGACCTGCGGGTTCTTCCGGGCGTGGGGCAGCGCCAGCTCGAAATACTCGATTTCGTCCCACGGATGGACGAAGGCCTGGGACATCATCGCCTGACGGTACTGGCCGGCGATGTCGGTATGGCACTCGGCACACGCGGTGTCCGGGTCGAACTGATCGTAAGGCACCGAACCTTCGCCGCCGGCGGCCGGCGCGACACCCAGGCCGAGCGCCGCGAGCGCCGCGGCGAGACGGATCGCTCGATCGGTCATGACTTCCTCCCCGCCCGCCGGACGGCGGGCTGCGCCGGGCGACCATTATCACCCTGGCGGGCAGGGTCTCCGGAATCCCGGGCCGAGGGCCGCGCAAGGTAGACTGAGCGGCCGCGCGGGGGCGCGGGCGTCGCCCCCGGCGCAGGGGTGGAGGAGAATCGGCGATGGCGACGAACGGACGGCGGTCGGTCGGTCAGACGGTGGCTCTCGCGGCGGGGCTGGCGTCGCTGTTGCTGGCGCCGGGAGAAGCGCCCGCGGCGTCGGGGTTCGCCGAGACGGTGCTGCCGAACGGGCTGCGCGTCGTCATGCGGCAGGTTCGCGGCAACCCGGTCGTTTGCTCCGCGGTGCTGGTGAAATCGGGGGTGGCGTGGGAGCCGGAGGGCATGTCCGGGGCCTCGCACTTCCTCGAGCACCTCCTGTTCAACGGCACCCGGAACCGGACCCAGGAGCAGCTCTATGCCGACGTGGAGCGCATCGGCGCGTACAACAACGCCACCACCCGCGCCGATCACACGCTGTTCCTGATGCTCGCGCCCAGCGAATCGCTCGACCGCGCGCTCGAGATCCAGGCCGACATGCTCTTCCACTCCACTCTCCCGGAGGACAAGTTCGACAAGGAAAAAGGGATCGTCCTCGAGGAGATGCGCCGGGACGCCAGCAACCCCGCCCACGAGGCCGATCTGGCCTTCACCCGGGCGCTGCACGCCGGGTCGCCCTACGCCCGGCCGGTGCTGGGAACGGCCGAGTCGATCGCCGCTCTCGCGCGGGATGCCGTTCTCGACTACTACCATCGCCGGTACCGTCCCGGGAACATGGTCCTTTTCCTCGCCGGAGAGTTCGAGCCAGACGAGGCGCTCGCGCGCATCCGGGAGCGCTTCGGTGTCCCCGGCGGCGCGGGGGAGGCGGAGAGCGGCGTCCCCCGGCCCACCCTCGCGCTCACCGATCCGGCACGGATCGTCCACGAGAAGATCGAGGCCGGGCGCACCTACCTGCGCGCGGCGTTTCCTGCGCCGGACGCGGGCGATCCCGATGCCGAGGCGTTCGATCTCCTCGTCCGCCTCGCTGGAAGCGGGGAGGGGTCTCCGCTCGTCCGGAATCTCGTGCGGAGCGATCCTGCCGCGGCGTTCGACGCCGCGCTGTCGTACTCCACCGTGGGCGGGCGCGGCGTGCTCGAACTCGACGCGACGCTCACCGGGCGCGTGCCGGCGGCGGAGGTGATCCGGCGCGCGCGGCGGGCACTGGCGGAGGCGGCGGCGCCCGGGCTCCTCGACCTGGAGTCGCTCCGCGCCCTGCGCGAGAGCCGGCTGACGACACGGGCCACTCTCGACGAGCAGGTGCACTACTACGCGATGTTCAGCGCCCCCGCGCTGCTCCACGCGAGCGCCGCGGATCTCGAGGCCTCCGCGGCCCGGCTCGCGGCCGTCACCCCGGAGGAGATCGCCGCGGTGGCCCGGCGGTACCTCGGCAGGCGGGAGGCGCTGGCGGTCGTCTCCGGGCCAGGCGAGGAACCGGGAACGGTGGAGGAGTTCGCTGTGCCGGCGCCCGAGTGGCCGGCCCCGCCCGAGGCCGGGCCGCGGACCCTCGTCCTTCCCAACGGGTTGACCGTATCGATCCGCCCGAACCCCGACTCGGCGGTCTTCGCGGTCCACTTGCTGGCGCGCAACCGGTCGGCGCTCGAGCCGCCCGGACGCCCCGGCCTGGCCGAGCTGCTGCACGGTCTGCTTCGAGCGGGAACCGCGAGCCTCGACGCGCTCGAACTCGACCGGGCACTCGACCTCGCGGGTGCCCAGCTCAAGCTCCGCGACGATCCGCGGATTCCCTTCGACGACTACCAGAGCTCTCCCGATTTCTCCTTCGTGCGGCTGGAGTCGCGGGCCGAGCGGGCCCCGGAGGCCCTGCGCCTGCTCGCCGAGCTGATCCAGCAACCGCTCTTCCCCGCGGAGGATGTCACGCGCGAGGCGGAGCGGATGGCGGATCGCGCGCGGCGCGCCGCCGAGTCGCCTTCGGCAGTGTCCCGCCGGATCCTGCTCGAGCTGCTGGCGCCCGGACACCCGCTCTCCAGACCGGTCGCGGGAGAGCCCGGCTCCTTCGACGGCCTCACGCGAAACGAGGTGGTCGCGCTGCACTCTTCGTTGTTCGCGCCCGACAACCTGATCCTCGCCGTGCGCGGCGGGGTGGATCCGTCCGAGATCGAGCGGCGCATCGCCCGCTTGTTCGGCGGCCGCGGCACGGGGGGCGCCCGAGCACCGGCGCCGGCGGCCGAGCCCGCCCGGCCCACGGCGCTCGTCCCGCCGCCGGCGCCCACCGCCGCCGGTTCGCGCCGCGAGGTCACCCTGGGCAAGCGCCAGAGTTCGCTGCGGGTGGGGACCATCGTGGACGTGCCGGAGAAGGATCTGCCCGCGTTGGAGGTCGCGGTTCTCGTCCTGTCCGGGAGGCTCCAGATGGATCTCCGCGAAACCCAGGGGCTCGCTTACTCGATCGGGGCCGGTCTCACGCCGCTCGGGGCCGGACGCCGGCTGCTCCAGATCGCGATGGGAACCGCCGCGACGAACCTCGAGCACGCGGAGAAGGAGATCTTCCGGATCCTCCGCGAACTCCGCGAGGAGCCGCCTCCGGTGGAGGAGCTCGAGCGGGTGGTCGCCGCGCGTCGCGGAAGGATCTTCATGCGGAGGCTGACGAGCATCAACCAGGCGTACTACGACGCTCTCGGGCTGCTCTACGGAGAGCCCACCGGAGGCGATCCCGAACTCCTCGAGGCGATCCGCCGCGTGACGCCCGAGCAGGTGCTCCGGGCAGCGAGGGCGTACATCGATCCCGATCGGTTCGCCGTGGCCGTCGTGCGCTGACCGGCTCGGAGAAGCTTTCCCGGCGGTGCGCTCCGGTACCCAACCCTTCTGGAGGGGCGAAGGCTGCGCGCCGGCCGTTGCCGGGGAGCGGAGCCGGGCGCGACCGCGTGCCCGGCCACGGCTTCGGGGGAGGCCGCACCTTCGCGGGCGCGCCCCGAACCGGCTGGCGGAACACCGGCCGCCCGCCGCGAGCGGGCGAACCGGGGCGACGTGACCGGGCGATGGATCCCGAGGCCTCCGCGCCGGATCGGCCGGGCCCTCCGGCGAATCCCGCCGGCGCGTCTCCAGGGGCGGCCGCGGGTGGCGTCAGCGGGGCGCGAGGGTGGCGTCGAGCTCGAGACGCTCGCCGCCTCGCTCGATCTCGATCCGGATCGTGTCACCGGGGGCGTGGCCGCGCAGCACCTCTGCGTAGGCGCGGACGTCGGCGACCGCCTGGCCATCGATGGCGACGATCCGGTCCCCGGCGCGCAGGCCGGCGCGCTCCGCGGGCGAGTCCGGCATCACGCGGACGACGAGAACGCCCGGCCCGGGGTCGGTGAAATCGGGCAGCGTGCCGAGGCTCACCTTTCGTCCCGCTCCCCCGGCGCCGGGCCGCTTCCCTCCCGCGGCGGTGAGCGGTTCGGTCCGCTCCGCGAGGTACACCGCCGCCTCCCGCACGAAGGTCGCCGCGTCGACGAGAGCGTCGGGTCGAACCTTGTCGGGGGTGTCGGTGGGGCGGTGATAGTCCTCGTGCGCGCTGCCGAAAAGCTGGACTGCGGGAACGCCCGCCTCGACGAAGCTCATCTGATCGCTGCCGCCAGGGTCGTCGGGCACGGCGCGCACCTGCACTCCGGTGGTGAAGCCGACGCCCATCGCGATGTGGGGCCACTCTTCGGCGGTGCCGGTACCGAACAGCATCAGCCGGCCGCCATCGGGCCTGCCGACCGTGTCGAGGTTGATCATCGCGATCGCGTCACGGGCCGGGTAGTCCCGCATCGTCTCGACGTAGTGCCGCGATCCGCGGCGCCCCCACTCCTCTCCGTCGAAGGCCACGAACACGACCGCCCGGGGCGGATGGAGCGAACGGCCGAGGATGCGGGCGAGTTCGAGGAGCACCGCGACGCCGGACGCGTTGTCGTCGGCGCCCGGATGGATCCGCCCCTCGTCCCCGGCATGGACGTCGGGCCACCCCCGTCCGAGATGATCGAGGTGCGCGCCGAGGACGACGGACTGGCCCCGCCAGTCCGGGCGGGTGCCGGGGATCACCCCCACGACATTCCTGAGCGTGACCGTGCGTCCCTCCGGCCCACCCGGCTCCTCCCAGATCTGGAAGTAGCCGTCCTCCCCGCCGGGCGCGAGCCCCGCCTCGGCGAACACGCGCGCCACTCTTTCGGCGGCGCGCCGGAGTCCCTCGCTTCCGGCGGACCGGCCCTCGAGTTCGGGAGAGGCGAGCCAGCGGACGTCCTCCATCATCCGTGACGCATCGAAGACCGGCTCCGGTCGGGCCAACGGCTGCCGCTGCGGCAGCGCCGCGCGCGGGCCCGGCGCAAACGCGTGCACCAGCGGGGAGCCGGCGGGCTCCCACCGCCCTTTCAACACGTTCGTCGGTTCGTCACCCTCGAAGGCGAGGTAGGAGTACCGGCCGTAATGGGGCAGCTTGCGGGCGAGGCCCGGAAGCGCCGCCGGGTTGTCGGCAGCGATCCAGCCGAGGGCGAGGTCCTCGTCGTACGGGTGCTCGGCGGCGAGGACGAAGCTCGTCCCGGGACGGGCCGCCTGGTGGCTCCCGAAATCGACCGACTCGCGGTCGACGCGAACGCCCTTGGGGGCGAGCGCGTCCGTCACCGCCCGGGCCCAGCGGTTCTCTTCGCCCAGGATCCAGACGGCGCGGTCTCGTGGAATCCGATCCAGCTCCGCCTCGCCGACGATGCGGACGTCGTGCGCGTTCCCTCGCGCCCAGCCCTCGGCGAAGCGGCGCCAGGCGGCGGAAGGAACCGCGCCGTCTCCGTCCGGCACGACGATGGCCACTTTCGGGGCGCCGAACAGCCGGGAAAGAGTGGGTGGGATCTCTCTCGGGTCGAGCCGCCGGAAGAGATCGAACTGAGGGTCGACGTCGACCCTGACGGGCGGTCCTGGCAGCTCGAACCGGCCCGTGGCGGTCCGCCCGCTCATTTCGATGGAGACGATCCGAGCCGCGCTCTCACCCGCGACCGTGATCGCCACCGGCACCTCGACCGCGAAGGGTTCCTCCCGTTGGACTTGCCGCAGCTCCACCGTCAGAAGGTGCCGGCCATCGGGAAGGGTCTCGTCCGCGACCCGTCCCAGCGCCAGCGAGGGAGCGCCGGTCCTCTCCACCCACTGGCGGAAGAAAGGCCCGAGGTCGGTGCCGCTCACGGCGCTGAAGACCTTCTCGATGTCGGCGAACGATGCCCGGCGGAACCGGTAGTCGCGGTAGAGCCGCGCGAGAGCGTCGACGAAGGTGGCGTCGCCGAGCTTTCGCCGCAACATGTGCCAGAGCATCAGCGACTTCCCGTAGCCGACAGCCTCGGTCGCCGAAGAGTGCCGCGAGCGGAACTCGGTCAGCGGAAAGTCCCGCGCTTCGCGGACGTAGGAGCGGTAGCGCTCGAGCGTGTCGCGGCGGTAGGCCTCGCCGGCCCCCTGCATCTCCTTGAAGAGGTGATCGGCGAGGTAGGCGGTCAAGCCCTCGCACCAGTTTCCGCTCTCGTAATCGACGAAGACCGAGTTCCCCCACCAGTTGTGAAGGATCTCGTGCGGATAGGAGGACTGCAGGATGAACGGGAAGCGGATGATCTTCGGCCCGAGCAGGGTGAACGATGGCATCCCGTAGCCGGTCTCCCAGAAGTTCTCCACGAGCGCGAACTTCGCGTACGGGTACGGGCCGATGAGCTTCTCGTACATCGAGATGTCCTGGACGGTGGCCTCCAGATATCGGGCCGCCAGGTTCGGATCCTTCTCGCGCAGGAACACCATCGCCGTCAGCTTCCCGTTTCGGCGCTCGTACTCCTCGAACGGGGCGGCGACGAGGTAGATCTCGTCCATCGGCTCCGGCGAATTCCAGACGACGCGACGGCGTCCGCCCGCTGCCTCGTGCTTTTCCCTCCGGCCCTGGCTGACCGCGTCCCATCCGGCGGGCAGATCCACGGTCATCCGGAAGCTCACCAGCGCGTCGCCGAACAGCGGCACCCAGAAAGTGCTGCCCGAGAGCACGACGCCTTTCTCGTCGATGAGTCCCGGAGTTCTGGAGAAGCTCCGCGCGTACTCCTCGCCTTCCGCACGGATCGGGTGGTGGATCACTCCCGAGTAGCGGAGGATCGGCGGCCGGGCGGGAGGGGCACCGGCGGTCGTCGGCCGCAGGCGGTACTCGTCCAGCGGGACCGCAGCCTCGCCGGGACTCTCCTCGTTGATGCCGTAGCGCCGCAAAGACCGCGGCGGCTCCATTCGCTCCACGGCGTATTCCGGGGTGGCGGAGACCGCCTCGAGCCCGCGATGAAGCAGGAAGCGCAGATCGCCCGAGGCCGCCAGCGGCTCCGGAAGGCTGATCTCGTCCTCGACCTCGAGGCGGTGGGCCGCCGGGTCGATCCGCACGGTGAGCTCGTGGTGCACCGGTGCCCCCATCTCCGCGGGGAGCGCTTCGACGGAGGCGAGGAGCGCGGCGGCGACGGCGAGGCGGACGGGACCGGACATCTGAGGACCTCCCCGGAACGCGCGGGCCGTGCCGGCCGCGCACGGCGCGCGTCCGCCCCGCGATTCTGCCCGAGCCCGGCGAGCCCGGCGAGTCGCCCGCGTCGCGGGGACGACCTACGTTTCCCCTCCGTCCTCTTCGGTGCTTCAGGAAGCCCTTCCGGCGCCGTGGCGGCCCGGCCTCCGGTTGCGCGAGTCGCGGCTCGACGTACGATCAGGCGGCGGCCGGGTGTGGGAAGGGGGGAGGCCGGCGTGGTGAACGGAACACTCCGGCGGGCCGAGAGCGCCGCTGCCCTGCTTCGCAGCCGGCGCTGGCAGCCCCTCTGGGCGCACACGCTCCGGGGCCTGATGCCGGCCGCGCTCTTCAGGGTGGCCCGCCTGGTGATCTGCAGACTCGACGAGCCGCCGGCCCCCGCGACCGGTTGCCTGACCCTTCGCTTCGCCGGACGGGACGACCTCGACGCGCTGTGCGCGGTGCGTGACCGCCGCCGGGCCTACCGCCGCTACCTCGACGCCGGCGCTCGTCCGGTCCTCGGCTGGCTCGGCGAGCGCCCCGCGACCATCTGCTGGCTCGAGCCCGGGCGGGTCCATCTGTCCCCCTCGAACGGCTACCGCTTCGAGATGGAGGCGGACGAGGTTTGGGCGTTCGGATGCGAGGTGTCCGAACCTCTCCGCCGGCGCGGGCTGTACCGCGAGCACTGGGCGAGACTGATGGAGATCCTCCGCCATCGAGGCGTGCATGCCGCCTACCTCGCGGTGATGCAGGACGACGCCCGTTCCCTCGCGGCCCACCGGCGCATCGGGTTCGAGCCGGTGTGGCAGCTTTCGGTCGTGCGCCTGTGCGGCATCACCCGTCACCGGGCCGTCGACCTCCGCGACGGCCAGGGCCGCGTCGTCTCCGGCTTCGGCCGGTGGAAAGGCGCCTCCCGCCACTGACGCGCCGGCCTCGCTCCACCGGCCATCGACCACCGCGCCCGGCGGCCCTACCTTTCCGGAAGGGGATCCTCCAGCCGTCCGGGAGGTGGGAAGGTGCCCGCGTCGTGTGCACTCGCCCTGCTCGGACTCGCGGCGGCGCCGCCCGCCGGTGGGGTCGAGCGCGCTCTCGACGAGCGCTGGCGTGGCTCCTGGGTGATCGTCACGACCGACCTCCGCTCCTCGTGCGACGGGCGGTACACCGCGAACCCCGTGGAAGAGGAGACGGCGCCGGCCGAGGGCAGCTATTGGTTTCCGCCCGGGGAGCTGGCGCGCGTGGACGACCTGTCCGTCGCCGGCGGCCGCGTGGGGGTCCGGCTGTCGCTCGCCGAGCCGGTCCGGATCGAGCGCCGCGACGGCCCGTTCACGCTGTACGAAGAGCGCTCGTGCCGGGTCGAGCTGCTGATCGGGGTGCCGCGCCGCGCCCTGCGTGCGCGCGCCCGCGCGCGGATCGAGTCGTCGATCGCACGCGTGCTGGAGCGGCACGACACTCCCGCGGAGGCCCGCCGCTCCTGGCTGTACAACGAGCGGCGCGCGCCCCGGCTGCCGCGCGACTACGAGAAGACCCTCGCCGCCTACCGAGCGTGGAAGGCCCGGCGGACCGACGAGCTGCTGGCGGCCCGCCTGCGGCAAGCGCGCCGCCGCCTGGAGCGGCTGACGGTCACGTCGGACGGGGAGCTCGCTTACGCCGCCGGGCTCGCGGCGGGCATCGCCCATCAGCGGGAGCGGAGGCTCTCCGGCTGTTCCCGGCTCGTGGAGGCCGAGCTGACGCCGGCGCGCCCCGCGGTTCCGCCGGAGTTCGCGGCGAGCGCGGAGGACGCGCGGGCGTGGCTGCGCGGTTTCGCCGACGGGCGAGCCTTCGTGTTCGACCTCGACCTGCTGACCAGGCTGCCCGCCTGCCGCCGCCCTCCGCCCTCCGGGGCGGAGGGAGCGGCGCCCGGCGCGGATGGGAGCTGAACCGCACCGGCCCAACGCAGGTCGATCACCGTCGGTCCCGACCAACCCGACGCCCACTCCCGGCCGCGGCTGCGCCGCCGAGCGGGCCGCGGCGCCGGTAGCCCCGGCGCGCGGACCGCCTTCCCTGCCAGGGGAAGAGGAAACCGGCCGCGATCCCCTTCGGGGGGGGCCGGCCGAGGCGGGGATCGCCGAGCCCGCAACGACCCGCCCCGGGGCAGGCTCCCTCCGGCAGGCACCCGACCGGCCCTCCCCGAACCGCGCGCGGGCTCCCTCGGGGGCCCGGCCCGGGGGCGGTCGGTGTTCAGCGCACGGCGGCTCCGCCCGGGTGCACGGGCGTCCGCCGCGCCGCGCGATGGCAGAGATAACGGCCCAGCGAGCGCACCGCCTGATCGGCCGAGGGGAACACGGGGAGTCCGGCTTCTCTCAGGCGATGAACGAGCGGGGCGTAACGCGGACCGGAGTCGACCACCGCGGCGAGCGGCTTGTCGTGGGACGCGCGCAGGCGTCCGAGCCGCTCCGGCAGCGAGCCGGGGGTGTCCAACTCGTCCGGCGTGACCTTCAGCGTGACGGTGAGCGGGACGATGCCGACGAGCACGGCGTCCACGCCATCCCACTCGAGCAGGATCCGGACGGCACCCTCGTAGACCTCCTCCCCCGCCATCGGTGTCAGGTCCAGCGGATTGCGGGCGTTGACGAGACGTCCCAGCCGGTGGGCCTCCAGCAGTTCGCGGAGCCGTTCTCGGACCACGGGGTCGAGCGGCGGCAGCTCCACACGATAACGCTGGCCGATGACGGCGTCGGCGGTGCCGACGGCCTCGAACCCGGCATTGGTGACCACGGCGATGCGGTTGCCGCGCACCGGACGGTCGTGCAGCGCGGCCGAAAGCTCGAGCAGCTGCTCGAACTCCTTGAACGTGTCGGCGACCATCGCCCCCGCCTGGTCGGCCGCGGCCTGGCAGACGTCGTAGTCGCCGGCCACGGAGGCGGTGTGCCCCGCGGCGGCGCTGCGGCCGGGCTCCGTGCGCCCCGCCTTGTAGAAGACGACCTCCTTTCCCCTCGCAACCGCTTGCTCGATCTCGCGCACGGTGTCCAGCCCGTCGAGGTCGTTGAACCCCTCGGCATAGACGCCGATGGTGGCCACGTCCTCCCGCCCGGCCAGCGCCGCGAGCATATCGGAGATGGTCAGGTCGGCCTGGTTCCCCAGCGAGACGGAGAACGCCGGGTCGAGGGTCTCGAGATTGCTCAGCCGGCTGGCGATGAACGCACCGCTCTGCGACAGGAGCGCCACGGGACGCGCCGGGGCCCCGCGCCGCTTGTCCAGCCTCGATTCAGGGATGAAGAAGGTGTCGTAGCGTCCCGGGCGGGAGATGAGGCCGAGGCTGTTCGGGCCGAGGAAGACGGGGCCGTCAGCGGACCGCTCGCGCGCCCGCGCGATGGCCCGCGCCAGGCGCTCGGCGATCTCCTCCGATCCGGATGTCTCCCCGGCCCCGCCCGGGATGAGGATCACCGAGCGGGCCTTGCCGCAATCCACGATCTCCTCGGCGATGGCGGGAAGACGGTCGGCCCCGGCGGCGACGACGAGCAGGTCGACCGGCTCGGGCAGGTCCGAAGGGCTCGCAACGGCGGGGATGCCGTCGATCTCCTCGACGCCCGGCTTCACCACCCGCACCCGCTCGGCGGGAAAACCGGCACGCTGCACGTTGCGGAGGATGATGCGGCCGAAGCCTTCTTCGCGGGAGGAAACGCCCAGAACCGCGATGCTCCCCGGCTCGAGAAGCCGGGCGATCGCTGCGCGCGGCCGAGCCGGCGGGCGGCGCACGGCCGGGGCGAGACGGCCTCGCCCGTCGAGCGGTACCAGGCGTTGCCGCCGGAACGCGAACGGGTTCACCTCCAGCTCCGCCACGTCCGGTTCCTCCTCGCCCCGATCGACGCAGAACCGCCGGGCGAGCGCGAGGAAAGCCCGGAAGCAGCGCAGCAACTCGCCGTCAGAGACGATACGCCGCCGGCCTCTGGCGCGGCCCGACAGGATCTCGTAGGCCACCGTTCCCTGGAACAGCTCGAGGAACCGCTCGGCGTCGGTGTCGAGGGCGCAGGCCTTCGCCACTGCGAGGCCGGGTTTCATCTTGTCGGCCAGGTACTCGGTGTCGATGCCGCCCAGCCCGGCGGCGATCACCGGACCGAACTCGCGCGTGCTGCGGATGCCGACGAACAGTTCGTTGCCGAAACCGGGGCGGACGCGTTCGACGTACTCCACCACGAGGACTCCGCGCACGTCCGCACCCGCGCGGTGGCGGGCAATGAGGCGATCGATTTCCCGGCAGACCGTCTCGTAGTCCTTCGGGACGAAGGCGATACCGTTCGCTTCGGTCTTGTGGACGATGTCGGGCGAGACGATCTTGAGGACCACGCGGTCGCCCGGGAACCGAGCCAGCTCTTCCTCGGAGATCATCTCCTCGGTGCTCACGAAGAGATGCTTGGGCGGCGAGATCGCTCCGACGAGCTGGACGATCGCGTACACCTCGTGCTCGAGGAGCTGCCGTCGGCCCTCGTGATAGGCGTCCTCGAGTGTCTTGGCGACGGCGTGCTCTTCCGCGCCCGACAAAATGCCGCTGTCGGCGACCACCTCGAGCACGGGAGCGTCGGGCGCCTCCGGCTCCGCGAGGTGGCGGGCGTCGAGAGAGTCGATCCAGTGCCGGACGGCCGCGGAAGGCGCTCCCCGCTGGATCCCGTCGAGGTAGGCCCGCGCGGCGTTCCGGCCGAATCGGAACGCCCGCAGGTTGGCTTCGACGACCCGTTCTCCTTTCGCGGCGAACATCTCGGCCACCGCTTCCTCGAGCTGCTGCGGATCCATCTCGATGAACAGGGACGCCGCGCCGAGCATCGCGATGTTCGCCGCCCGGCCCGATCCGGCGGCGCGGGCGATCCGCTCCGCGTCAACGAGGACGTGGTAGGGCGCCGCGGCGATCCTCTCGAGGAGCGTCTCCACCGGGGGGTAGTCACCGATATTGACGAACGCGTTCACGCTCGAAACCACGCATCCGCCGTTGCGGAGGTGGGGAAGGTGCCGCAGCGCTTCCAGGGGCTCCACGGCGATGACCAGGTCGGCCGTCCCGGCGGGGATCACGTCGCTGTGAATGGCGCCGTCGGCGAGGCGGATGTGCGCCTGCACGGCGCCGCCTCGCTGAGACATCCCGTGGACCTCCGACTGCTTGACCGACAAACCGCGCCGTACGGCAGCGGAGGAAATGGCCTGGGCGATCGTGAGAATCCCCTGGCCGCCCACCCCGGCCAGGACGATGTCCTGCTTCATCGCGCCTCCCTCCCGGCAGCGGCGCCGGCCGCCGCGGCCTGCTCCCCGGCGCGATGGCGCCGCTTGAGGTGGATGCACGGCCTGCGGGGCACGATCACGCTGAGGCCGCGGTGCTCGATCTCCTTCCGGATCAGCTCGACGTTCTCGGCGTGGCGCTTGGGAACGGGCTCGATCACGTGGAGATGCTCGTCGGACACGCCGAGTCCGCGGAGGACCTCGAGCAGCCGTTCCCCGTGGGTGAGCGACTCCTGCGCCCCGGTCATGGCCACGGTCGCGTTGTCGAGGATGAACACGGTCATGTCCGCGTCGTGATGCGCCGCTCCGAGGAGCGCCGTCATCCCGGAGTGCGAGAAGGTCGAATCGCCGATCGTGCAGATGACCGGCCAGGCGCCCGCCTGCGACGCCCCGTGAGCCATGGCGATCGAGGCCCCCATATCGACGCAGGCGTGCACGGCACGGTACGGGGGCATGACGCCGAGGGTGTAGCAGCCGATGTCGCTGAAAAGGATCGGGGCATCGTAGCCGCTGGTCGCCTCGACGATCGCCTTGAAGCTGTCCGCATGGGGGCAGCCGCGGCAGAGCTGCGGCGGGCGAACCGCCGGCTCCAGGTCGGGAACCGCGACCCGCGGGCCGCCCCTTCGAAGTGCGGCGGCGACGTGCTCGGGACGCAGCTCGCCGGTCGCGGGGAGATGGCCGCTCAACTTCCCGTGAATGGCCTTTCCCGGAACCCCGAGCAGGCCGCACAGGCGGCTCTCGATGAAGGGGTAGCCCTCCTCGACCACGAGGATCTCGTCGCAGTGATCGACGAGCTCGCGGACGAGGCGGACCGGGATCGGGTAGCGCGCGATCTCGAGCAGCGAGACGTCCGTGTCGCCGTCGAGGACTTCCTTGACGTAGTTGCGGCCCACTCCGGCGGCGATCACCCCCAGACGGCCGGCGAGCTCCAGCCGGTTGTGCGGCGACCGCTCCGAGTCTTCCAGCAGCCGCGCCTGCAGTTCGACCAGACGGGCGAACCGGCGGCGGGCGTTGGCCGGAACCAGGGTCCAATCGGACGGATCGGGCCGGCGGTGCGGGCGGGGAGGTTCGGGAGCCGGGTCGAGGCGCACGGTGGATCGGCTGTGGGCCAACCTCGTCACCAGCCTCACCATCACCGGAAGCCCGACCTCCTCCGAATACCGGAAGGCGAGGCGGGTCAGGTCGTAGGCTTCCTGCTGCGTGGCCGGCTCGAACAGCGGCACCCGGGCGAACTCGGCGTAGAAGCGGCTGTCCTGCTCGTTCTGCGACGAGTGCATTCCCGGATCGTCGCCGACGGCGAGGACCAGCCCCGCGTTGACTCCGGTCAGCGCGGAGTTGACGAACGGGTCGGCGGCGACGTTCAGGCCGACGTGCTTCATCGACACGAGGGCGCGACGGCCGGCGTAGGACATGCCGAGCGCCTCCTCGTAGGCGACCTTCTCGTTCGCCGACCAGCGCGCCGAGACGCGGCCGTCGCGCGCCGGACCCTGCTCGATCGTCTCGAAGATCTCGGTGGCGGGGGTGCCGGGGTAGGAGAAGGCCCCCCCGATGCCCGCATCGACGGCCGCCAGCGCGACCGCCTCGTCTCCCAGGAGAAGTCGCACGCTCATGGTGAGGACCTCGGGTGGACCGCGCCCCCGGCGCGCCGGGTTGGGGCGGAGGGGGCAGGTCCGGAGTCGGTGGTGCGGTACCGGGCGGCGCCGGCAGCGCATCCCGCGCCCTCCCCGGGTCTGCGCCGGCGCCTGGCAGAGGGAGCCTATCTTACAAGCAAGTAAGCCTCGGTGCCAGCCGCGGCGCGGCCTCGGGCGCGGGGCGGTCGCGAGGGCGCGCCGGTTCGCCCAAGTCGATGTCGGACGTGAAGTTGCGCCTGCTCGCACCGCCCCCCGGAGCGGCGCCGCGCCGCTCTCCCCCGTCTCGTCGGAGGTGCTCCCTCGATGGTGCGAAACGCCGCGCAGCTCGAGGAGAGACGGGCACTTCGGCCCGATCCTCGGCGCCGATCCATAGGGGAGCGGAACATCGGATCTTCCAACGAGTTCGGCGGGCCAGCGCACCATTGGGGATGCACCTCCCGCCCGAGGCGCACCCCCGAGCCGCGCGGAGCCCCCTTTCGACCCCTACCCGCCCGGGCGCTGCGGCCACCGCCCCGCCCCGGCCGGTGTCACTCCTCCCCGTAGGTGAGTTCGAGACGCCGCGCCCTTAGCGCGGCGAGGGCGAAGAACAGGGCGCTGACCGCCAGAATGCCGGCCACCGCGGTGGCGGGCGGGACCGACTCCCCCAGGAGCTGGACCGGAGCGCCCGAGGGGGGCGCGGGGGCGATGCCCTGCACGTAGTGGATCACACTCAGGCGTTTGAGGATCGGGGGCAGGAACGGGTTGATCTGCTCCCATCCCCAGCAGAGAAGGCCGGGAAGGATCGGGTTCCGGAAGCTCGTACCCAGCAACAGGAACAGCGCCCCGTAGCCGAGGCAGGCGAGCGCCGTGGCTGCCTCGAAGGAGGCGAGGTGGCCGAGACCGGGTCCGAGAAGGAGATGTTCGAGCCCGTCCCCGCCCGCGGAGAGCACGAAGGCGAGGTCGGTCGCCCCGACGGCGAGGATCATCACGCCTCCCGCGGTCGCGAGTCCCGCGAGCATCTTCCCCGCGGCGATCACCTCGCGCCGCACCGGAGTGAGGTAGTAGAAGTGCAGGCTGCGATCGAGAAGCTCGGCTCGGTACAGGTTCATGAAGACCCACAGGCAGGCCACGAACAGATCGAGCCGCAGGATGAACGTGTGATACATGGCGGTGAACGCCAGTTCGTGTCGCGCGATGTCGCCCGCCGCCGCGGGATCGAGCAGGAGGGAGGCGAGCAGATAGAGGACGCCGAGGCCGACCGGCATGGTTGCCAGCAGGTAGAGCATCGCCGCCCGTGGCGACAGCAGCGCCTTGCGAAGCTCCAGGAGGAACACTTCGCGGAGCTGCCGGCGCCTGAGAGCCAGGCCGGGGGGCGGCAGCGGCGGAACGGCACTCATTCCGCTTCCCCCTCGCCGATCAGATAGCTGTAGACGGCCTGCACCGTTTCGTCGGCCGGCGCGACCTGCTCGACGGCGAGATCGTTCTCCAGGACGATCCGGTTGAGAAGCAGGTAGAACGCTTCGGGGTCGCGCGTGCTGACGAGCAGGCCCCGCCGGTCCTCGTGCAGGCGCACCTCCGTGACGGAATCCTGCTCGAACGCCCGGGCGGCGACCACCTCCGGCCGATCGCACCGGACGAGGATCTTGAGCGGCTTGTCCGAGACCTCGCGGCGCACTTCCCGGATCGCGCCCTCGGCGACCACGTACCCCTGGTTGAGCATGATCACCGTGTCCGAGATCAGGTCCACCTCGTGCAGGATGTGACTCGACACGATCAGATACCGCCCTTCCGCGGCCAGCTCCCGGAACAGGGCGATCGTCTCCGCGCGCGCCATCGGATCGAGCCCGTTGAGCGGTTCGTCGAGAATCAGCACCGGCGGGTCGTGGGCCATCGCCTGAGCGAGCTTGATGCGCTGGCGCATGCCCTTGCTGTAGGAAGCCACCCGCCGTTCCGCGGCGTCCTCGAGCCCGACGCGTTCGATCGCCCGCACGGCCAGGCGCCGCGCGGTGGCAGGGTCGTAGCCGGCCACGCGAAGGAAGCGGGCGAGGAACTCCATCCCGGTCATCCCGCGCGGGAACGAGTCGTGCTGCGTGCAGTATCCGAGAAGGCGAAAAAGCCTCTCGGGGTCGTCGGGCCGGACGCCGAGCACGCGAATTTCTCCCTCGGTGGGACGCAGCAGGCCGGCCACCAGGTTCATCAGGGTGGTCTTCCCCGATCCGTTCGGGCCGACCAGCCCGGTGATACCCGGCCCGATCGACAGCCGGACGCGGTTCACCCCGAGCACCTCGCCGTAGAACTTCGAGACGTCGTCCAGGACGATGCGATCGCTCGGCACGGCCATGCGTCCACCTCGGCGGGGGCCCGCGGTCCTCCGGCCGGACAACGATAAAACGGCGCGGGGGCTCCCCGCTTATCACCCGGCTCCCCCCGGCCCCGCCCCGACTCGACGGCGGCGGGCGGCCAGGGTCAGCTGGATTGGGGTGACCAGGAGCGTCGCCGGATCCTCCGCCGCCTCCCGCCAGGCCCTCTCGAATGCCACCCGGTCGGCGGGGGCGAGATGCCCGTCGCTCACCACGGTGTCGATGTGCTCGAAGAGGAAGCGTTCGACCCAGCGGAACGGCGCGGAGCCTGGAGGGCCGGCCTTCACCGCCGGCTCGACCAGCTCGAGCTCGAGCCCGGCGCGGGCGAAGTGCCCCGGCAGCTTCAGGCCGATCCAGAGATCGCCTCCCCGGGCGCGGTAGGCGGCCCGGAAGGCCTCGATCACGCGATCGACCGCCGGCTTGCGGGGATGGAGGCGCAGGCCGTCGTGGTCGTAGTCCTGGATCACGAGGAGGCCGTCCGGCCGGAGCGCCGCTGCGAGGTGCCGGACGGCCTCCGCCGGACGGCCGAGGAATGAGAAGACCCACCTCGCGACGACGGCGTCGGCCGGGCCGGGAAGTTTCCCGAACAGGTCGCCCTGGAGCACGACCGCCTGGGGCATCTTCTCCACCCGCTGCCGAGCGGCCTCGGCTGCGAGCGGGTCGCGCTCGACACCCCACGCTCGGCCGTGCCTACCCACGAGGCGGGCGAGGTCGGCCAGGAGCACCCCGTTGCCGCAGCCGACCTCGAGCACGCGCATGCCCGGTCCGATCCCGAGCCGGCGGAGCGGTTCGAAGAGCGTATCGCGCCAGAGCCGGTGCTGCTCTTCGAGCCGGGACCACTCCCGCTCCCCGTGGCCGAGGAGGTACGGGTGTTCCGCCACGTCGCCTCCGCCCGCCGAACGCGCCGCTCAGCCGGTCTTTCGAATGACCACCGCGGTGACGTCGTCCTCCGGCGGTCCTGCCGCGAGCAGGCGCTCCCGGAGGATCTCGCAGATGGCCTCCACCGGCCGGTCCGCCGACTCCGCGAGCACGCGCTCCACCTCCCCGGGGAAGAACCGCCCGCCCGCGTGCTCCGAGAACCCATCGCTGTACAACAGCAGCACGTCACCCGCCCCGAGGAGGCTGATCTCGTTGACGGAGTACGGTTCGGTCGCCGCCTGGAGCGGCACGTCGGTGCGCTCGGCCGGCTCGCCGGCCTGAGGCAGGAGCCCCACCGGCGGCAGGGTCACGATGTGATCGGAGTGGATGCTGACGAACCGCCCGTACTCCCGCGAGAAGACCGCCGGAGGCTCGTGTCCGGCGGAGATGAACCGGAACCGGCCACCCTCGATGATCTCGCCGTAGATCATCGTGAAGAACTTGTTCGTGGCGGTCGTGCGGTAGAAACGCGTGTTGAGGTGCTCGAAAAGACGGGTCGTCACCTCGCCGTTGATGTCCAGCTCGTAGTAAACGCCGAGAAGGAAAGCCTGGTGCAGCATCGCGGCGATGAGGGCATCGGTGATGCGGTGCCCGGACACGTCGGCCACGAGGATTCCCGCCCTGTGCGCCAGCTCGCGCAGCTTCTTCGCCACATCCGGGCGTCCGGCCTCTTCCGCTCTCCGGGCGCGCCGCTCGAGGTCGAAGCGCTTCTTGAAATCGAGGTAGATGATGTGGTCGCCGCCGATGGAGGCCTTGAGGGGCAGCCACAGGCCGGCCACCTCCAGGCCGCGGAGCGTGGGCAGCTCGCCGCTCGAAGGCCTGAGGAACCGGGCGATTTCCTCGAAGTTCTCGAGCTCGTCGGCGAGATCCTGGAAGCGGTCCGCGGTCACCTTCGGCATCCTTTCCCCTCGTGCCGCGCGCCGCAAGGCGGCCTCCGGGGCCGTTGCGCTCCGGCCGTCAGCGATCGGAAAGCCGGCGCGGGACGGGAACGGTGATCTGGAGGCACGCGGCCAGGAGACCAAGTTAGCGCGCTCCGGTGGCGCCGCAAGCGTCCCGGCGGGAAAGTCAGCGGACGACCTCGTACGCCCGCAGCTTGCGGCGCAGCACCAGGAGGGCGAGCGCCAGCATGGCCGCCAGGGAGGCCCATGCGGCCGGGACCGAAAGGCGGTTCGGCTCGAGGGCGGGATCGAACAGGTGGACCCACACCCGGGTGATGACCTTGGTCGGGCTGAGCAGGCCGCCCCAGCTCGTTCCGAACAACCCGTCGATCGCGGCGCCGAAGCCCCCGGGAAGCACGAACAGGCCGAACAGGGCCGCCCGCCCGAGCGAGCGCCACCGGACGAGCGCCGAGACCGCCAGGGAGAAGAGGGTCAGAACGGCGATCCACACCAGCGAACCCGCCGTGATACCGAGCGCCAGCCGTCCGTGTCGGGCCATCCAATCCCACCCCGCATAGTAGGCCTCCAGGCCGAAGAGGAGCAGGCCGGGGAGGAAGGTCACCAGGGAGAGGAGACCCGCCAGCACCGCCGCCTTGCCCAGCACGTATTCCGCCCGGCTGATGGGACGCGACAGATAGAGCGGAAGGGCTCCGTTGGCGAGATCGGCCGACAACAGGCCGGGGCCGACGACGATGGCGATCATGAAACCGCCCAGGATCGACTCGAGGAACAGGAACACGCGCAGGTACAACGCACCGAAGTTCTCGTCCAGGGCGGCGCCGAGGTCGATCGGCAGCTCGAGGCCGGGAATCTGCGGCAGGTTGTGCGCGCCGTAGATCGCCAGGCAGCAGAAGAGCGTGAACATACCCAGCGCCGCGAGGAATCCGGCGAAGAGGCGCGAGCGGAGGACCGACCGCGCCGCGTAGCGCGGAAGGACGAGGAACCTCGTCCACTCCGGCGTGAGCGGGCCGGAGTAGGGACGGTAGCCCTGGTCATAGACCGCCACGGTCGCCCTCCATCACACCCAGGAAGATGTCCTCGAGCGAGTCGCGCCGGAAGCTGAGCCGGCGGATCGCCAGCCCCAGCTCCGCCGCGATCCGGTACAGATCCTTCACCCCGACAGAGCCGGGCAGAACCGCCTTGATCCGGTCCCCTCCGGCGAGCGCGCAGTCGGCCCCGAGCCGCTCGATCGCCTCGGCGAACACGCGCGGGCGACCCGCCGTCTCCAGCTCGACGAAACGGCGGTCGGCCGCGCGCTCCTTCTCCAGATCGAGAAGGGCCGCGAGGCGACCATCCTTCAAGATCAGCACGTGCCGGCAGGTTTGCTCGACATCGCGCAGCAGATGCGAGGAGAGGACCACGTGCACCTCCCCCGTGCCGGCGATGGAACGGATCAGCTCGAGCATGCGGCGCCGGTGCGGTGGGTCGAGGCCGTTCGTCGGCTCGTCGAGGAAGAGAATCTTCGGCCCGTGAACGATCGCCTGGGCCAGTTTGACCATCTGGCGCATCCCGAGCGAGAGCGTCCCCAGCCTCCGGTAGCGGACCTCGCCGAGGCCAACGGCGTAGAGCGCTTCGTGGGCCCGCTCCAGCGCCCGGCGCGGCGGGAGGCCGCTCAGCTCCGCCATTTGCCGCACGAAGGAGACGGCGGTCATGTCCGCGATGAAGGCTTCGCGCTCCGGCATGTAGCCGACGATCCGCTTGACCTCGCGCCGATCGTTCCGGATGTCGAGCCCGAGCACTCGTGCCGTCCCGGCCGTCGGCTCGTGGAAGCCGAGCAGGGTGTGGATCAGCGTCGTCTTGCCGGCGCCGTTCGGACCCAGAAGGCCGATCGGCCCGCCCGGGACGCTCCCGTCGAGGCGGTCGAGGATCGTGCGGCGGCCGAATCGCACCGTCAGACCCTCGAGGACGAGGGCCGGTCCCTCCATCGCGCGCGGTTCCCTCACCGCCCGTCGCCCCCTTCGCGCCACCGAACGAGGCCGGCTCCGGTCAGGTCCGGCAGCACGTCGGCCAACCCGGCTCCGAACAGACTCCTGCCCGTGATCGCGATCTCGATGCGGTCCTCGAAGCCATAGGCGACGGCGAGGACCGGGCCGGCGGCCCGGGCGAGGTCGTCGAGCGCCGCCCGTTCCTCTCCGGTGAGCGGCCGGCCGGACCTCCGCGCGGTGCTTCCGGCGAGCGAGGCGAGGGCCCTTCCCAGGTCGTGATAGACGAGAGCGGAGACGTCCGCGTAGCGGTCGCGCGGCAGCCGCGCGAGGAAGTCCGGGTCGTCCGCGAGGGAGATGCCTGACTCCTCCTGGCGGATCGCCCGCTCGAGGCCGCCACGGGTCGGCGCGACGAGGAGGTAGCCGTCGGTGAGGGCGAGATCGAGGTCGAGCCTCGGCGCGGCGATCCTCAGGACGAAGGCGGGCCGGCCGAGGACGGGTTCCGCTCGCTCGAACTCGACGAGGCGCCGGTCGCCGATCTCGACCATCCTTCCCAGCTTGTCCGCGAGCGCCTCGAGCGCGCGGATCAGCGTCTCGGGATCGTAGACCTCGACCGCCGCGATCCACGCGGGGGCCGGAAGCAGCGGTCCGTCGAGTGCGAACGTGAACTCGCCGCCGAGAGGACCGGCGATCTCGCGTGCGACGTCGATGCCCGAGGCTGCCAGCAGGGTGCGCGCCAGCGCGCCCGGCCCCGGCTCCCCGCCGCCCCACGCGGTCAGGTCATCGAGCATCCTCTCGGGATCCTCGAGCGCCGCCGCGACGACGAGGTGCGCTTCCGGCGAGACGAACCGCAG
Source organism: Acidobacteriota bacterium (assembly GCA_003696075.1). Classification (NCBI taxonomy): domain Bacteria; kingdom Pseudomonadati; phylum Acidobacteriota; species Acidobacteriota bacterium. The sequence goes on along the minus strand of RFHH01000023.1, from coordinate 2,690 downwards.
CGAGCCGATCGGAGCCGGCGGCGCGAGCCACGAGACGACGCCGTGTCGGGGTGCGTCGAAGGTGACGAGCACCCGGTCGAACGTCGCCCCGCCCTCGTGCCGGCGCGACGCCACCGCGTGCTCGATCCGGTCGATTCCGAGCAGCGCGAGCGCTCGGCGCGCGCCTTCGTCCAGCTCCGCTCCGCTCCGGATGATCCGGCCGGCGTCGACGGCCACGATCCACTCCGCCCCCTCGGCGTAGAAGCTCTGGAGCCTGCGCCACAGCGGCCGATCGCGGAAGGGACGTTCGCCCGACTTCCGCGCGGCGAGCACCCCGCGCAGCAGGTCCGGCTCCGGGCTGGCGACGAGCAGCCCGTCGCTCACGACGACGTCCAGCGCGCCCTTCCGGGCGCCCGCTTCTCCCGGCGAATCGAGGAGCCGGATCGGGACGTCAGCGCCGGCGCTCGCCCCCAGCGCCTCGATCTCGGCGGCGAGCCGTTCCCGGAGCGCGTCGGCGTCGCGCACCTCGGCGAGAATGAGCGGTCCCCCGACACCTCCCCCGGCCCGCGCCGCGAGCGCGATCCCGATCTCGTCCCCGAGCGTTTCCCCGAAGGCCGCGAGCCGCCCCACGAGTTCATCGAGTTTCCGCTCCCGCTCCGGGCCGATCGCCTCGCTCCACCAGCCGCCGAGCGTCCCTGCCGACCGCAGCTCCTTCCGAAGGACGGCATAGCTTTCCCTGAGCGTGCCGGAGAGGTTGGGAAGGCCGGCATAGGCCACGGTGTCCTCGGGCAGGAGCTCGGCGAGAGCCGAGCCGCGGCGCGCGGGGGGCAGAGGCACCGCCGCCAGCTCGCGCCGCAGGGATGCCAGGTCGCGCAGGGCGGCGAGCCGCTCGTCCAGGAACCGGCTCCAGGCCACCTCCTCCGCCAGCGGCACCGGGAGCACCGCCTCGCTGGTGCTGAGCTGGTCGCCCCCGTGCAGCACGGCGGTGCCGGCAGCCCGCCGCACGCGCACCTCCCCTTGGACCACCGACACCCGCGAGCCCTTGGTGCCATGGCTGACGGAGAAGAGCGTGCCGGTCACGCCGACCTTGCAGTCGGGCGTGCGCACGGTGAGGTGACCGCGGTGGCGCGGAGCGGCGGCGACGAGGACCGCACCGCGCCCGAGCCTGAGCGTCGGACCGGTCCATCCCGGTTCGACAGCGAGCTCCGACCGTTCCCGGAGCTCCACGCGCGACCCGTCGCCGAGCGTCACGAGGGCGCCCGATCCCTTCGCGGTCCGGATCGGTCGGCCCGCGGGCAGGGCCGCACCGGCCTCCAGCGGGACGAGGCGGGCGCCGGCCACTTCGAACAGTCGGCCCTCGACGGCGGTCACCCGGCCGGCCGTGCCTCCACCGGCGCCGAGCCGAGGACCGAGGCGGATCGCCGCGAGGGCCGCGATGGCGACGACCGCGGCCGCGGCGGCGATGCGGAGCCCCGGACGCCGCCATCCGGACCGCGAGCGGACCCGCGGGTGCGGAGGGAGCGGGGTGCCGCGGCCGGCGCGCCGTGCACGGCGGCATCGCGGGCACTCCCTGAGGTGGTCCTCGACGAGCAGCCGGCGCTCTTCCGAGAGCCGGCCGGCATCGAGGTCGGTGAGCAGCGATCGAAATCCGTCGCAGCCATCGATCGGAGCCTCACCGCCGGCGGCTCCCTCCCGGCGGAGGCGATCGAGCACTCGCCCGGCGGCCGCCTCGAGTCGCCGCGGATCGGGCTCCTCGAGCCGGATCTCCTCCAGCGCGCGGTCCAGCGTCCGGTCGAGATCGGTGTCGTCGTGGCTCATCGCCCATCCCTCTCCGCTTCGCCGGCAGGCCGAGCCAGCCGTCGTGCGAGCGAGCGCTTCAGGCGCGCGCGGGCGCGGTGGAGCGCCACCGCCACCGACCCGGGCGAGATGCCGAGCATCCGGGCGATCGCCTCGTTGGTGAGGCCCTCGAAGTAGCGGAGCACGAAGATCTCGGCGCTTCTCGGGGAGAGTTCGGCGAGGGCGGCTCGCACCAGCGCGCGGATCTCCGCACTGCGGTGACCCTCGTCGGGGCGGTCTCGCGGGTCGGCCAGCCCGCCGGCGGCCTCGATGGGGAGGTTCCGGTGGGGGCGACTCCTCACGATGTCGAGAGCGGCATTCACGGCCGACCTGTAGAGGTAGCTCGCGGGGGAGGGCGACAGATCGACCGGGCCGGAGCGCCGCGCCAGGCGGAGAAACACGGTTTGCAGCACGTCCTCCGCGTCCGCCTCGGAGCCGGTCACCCTGTAGGCCGCCCGGAAGACCCGCGCGTGGTGCTCCCGGAAGAGACGCTCGAGATCGACGGCCGGTTGTCCGCCGGCCGGCGTTCCCTCTTCCGCCGAGAGCACCCTGCCGTCCTCCGCTCGCTCCTCGACCATACAAACGGGCCCCGGACCCCGAGCTTACGCCAGATCGCACGCGGCCGATCCACCCGGCGCTTCGCGCGGGCTCCGTGCCCGCGGGTCGGGCCCGGCGCAGGGGAGCGCCGCCAGCCGGCCGGTGCCCGGTCGAGCCGAAGGGCGAGGCTCTCCTCGGCTTCGAGGCGGGATCGAGCTCCCTCGAGGGTCCGGCCGGTGGTCCCCCCCTCGTCGGGGTTGCCGGCCCCGGACTCGAGCGGTCTTCGGGTTCGGAAAGGGACCGGGTCGATCGCGGAACGGCAGGGCGGCGGGCGCATC
>RFHH01000022.1 GCA_003696075.1 Acidobacteriota bacterium | reverse complement strand
GCCGAGGGGTTCCTCCAGGTGGGGCGGGGGGCGAGCGTCGCCGGCCGGGTCACCGGACGCGGAGTCGTTCTGCTTCACGGGAGGCTCTCGGGCGAGATCGCGCTCGAGGGAGACCTCGTGATCGCTCCCGGGGGGGAGGCCTCCGACCTGCGGGGCCGTCTCGACCGGCTGCGCATCGAGGGGCGCTGCCGCGGATCGCTGACCGTCACCGGGCCGGTGGAGCTCGCGCGCGGCGCCTCTTTCGAGGGGGAGGTCGACGCCGAACAGCTCGAAACGTCCGAAGGTGCCCGCTTCGAGGGCGTCCTGCGCATCCGCCCCGACCGGACGGTCGGAGGGGGGGCTCCGGAAGGCTCCTGATCCGGGTTCAAGTTCCTCCCGCGGGCGTCCGATGAGTTTCGCGAGTGCGGCCGGACGGCCCGCACCCGGCACGGATCGGACGTGCGCGGTCCGGCCCGCGGAGGATCTGGATGGCGCCCACCGCCTGCCCCCCCGTCGGCACCTCTCCGGCGCACGAAGTCGATGCGCTGGTGGGGCGCAACCCCCGCATCCAGCGGATCAAGGAGCTGATCGGGATCGTTTCGCCGGCGATGAGCGCCGTCCTCGTCACGGGGGAGTCGGGCACCGGAAAGCACCTGGTCGCGGAGGCGATCCATGCCGGCAGCTCCCGCGCGAACGGACCGCTGGTCCGGGTGAACTGCAGCGCGTTTCGGGGCGAAGCCCTGGAAAGCGAGCTCTTCGGGCACGAGGTGGGGGCCTACGCGGGCGCCACCCGCGCCCGGGCCGGGGCGCTGCGGAGGGCGCACGGGGGCACGCTCGTCCTGGAGGAGGTGGCCGGCCTTCCCATCCCGACCCAGGTCAAGCTGCTCCGCGCCATCCAGGAGCGGGAGGTCCAGCCGGTCGGTGCCGATGGCGCGCACAAGGTGGACGTCCGGCTGATCTCCACGACGCGGTGCGACTTGAGCGAGGAGGTCCGCGAGGGGCGGTTCCGCGAGGATCTGTTCTTCCGGCTCAACGTGATCCCGATCGTCTTGCCGCCCCTGCGCGAGCGCCCCGACGACATCCCGCTGCTCGCCGAGCGGTTCGCCCGGCGCGTCGCGGAGGGATGCGGCCGCCGCTTCCGCGGCTTCACCGACCGCGCCCTTTCGGCGATGGAGCGGTACGACTGGCCGGGCAACGTTCGCGAGCTGGAGAACGCGTGCGAGCGCGCCGTGGTGCTCGCCGACGGCGAGCTCGTCGACCTGCACGACCTCCCGCCGGAGATCCGCGGCGCCAAGCCGTGCCTCGACGGTTCCTACCGGCTGAACACCGTCCGATTGTCGGAGGTGGAGGAGATCGTCATCCGCCGCGTCCTGACGAGGACCGGGTGGAACATCAAGCGGTCGGCCGAGCTTCTCGGCATCACTCGCGCCACCCTCTACTCGAAGATCAAGAAGCTCGGCCTGGCGTCGCCCCGCGGGCCGTCCCGGTGAGCCCCGCCCGCGGCGGCCTTTACACGGGCCGCCGCACGCGCTACATTGCGCCGGCCGGAAGGCCCCGCCGGCGCTTGTCGCGCCCGGGGAACGATCGAGCGGGCGTAGCTCAGTTGGTAGAGCATCAGCTTCCCAAGCTGAGGGTCGCGGGTTCGAGACCCGTCGCCCGCTCCACGCGCTCGCCTCTCCCCTAGCGGGAGTAGACCTCCCGCGCGAAGGCCGGAATCGAAACGCCGCGAGGGTGCACCGAGTAGGCGACGCCGCACCGCCGGGCCGCCGCGGCGAGCCCCTGGCTGACGTCGTGGCCGCAGAATCGCGCCAGGACCACCACGCGATCGAAGCGGCCGTCGCGCAGGCGGCGCCGAAGCGTCTTGAGGTCGGCGGCGTGATCGCGGTAGGACTCGATCCACTCGGAGGCCGACCAGCCGAAGAAGGAAGCGAGAGCGCGGCGCCGGGGCTCGCTCGGCAGGCCGCCCACGAGGAGGACCCGCTCCCCGGCTCCCGCCCCCCGCCGGTCGAGGATCTCTTCCGGCCACTCGTCCTCGGCCAGCGCCTCGGTGACCGCCTCGAGCTCGTCGCGGTCGAGATCGGCGGGCGCGGCATCCTCCTCCGGCGCACCCCGTAGCCTTCGCAGGGCCCGGAACTCGCGACCACGAGCGATGCTGTCGCGGTGCGATCCGAGGACCCGCTCGAGTTCCTCGAGCCGCTCGCGCGTTCCCTCCGCCGCCCGGCAGGCGATCGCGGCCGCGGTCCGGGCCTCCCGGAGGAGCCGATCCCGCGCCTGCTCGTCGCGCTCGCCGGCGAGGTGGTACAGGCGGGCCCGGAGGCGGTCGAGCGCCTCGCGGAAGACCATCCGCCGTTCCTCCGCGCGCAGCCGGGCCAGCGCTTCCCGGATCTGTTCCTTCCGCCCGCGGCGCCGGGCCCGATCCCGTTCCCGCGCCAGCGCCTCGAGCCGTCGGTCGGCCTCCGCGGCCGCCGCGCGCCAGTCGCGCCCCGTCTTGCTCGAATCGAGCACGTCGGTGTACCCGGGACGATGCTCGCGGCTGATCCGCGTCAGCGTCCCGAAGACCGCCCGGAGCCGGCGCCGTTCCGGTTCCGGCCAGGAGGGCGCGGATTGTTCCTGGAGCGCCTTGAGACGGGCGCCGATCGACACGATCCTCAGGAAAAGTTCCCGCTTGGGGAGGGAGGCCGCCTCCCCGTCGAGGTGCCGGGCCTCACGCTCGAGGCGCTCGAGCTCCGCGAACGGTCCGGGCGCGGCCGGAGCGCGGGCTTGCGGTCCGGGCAGCCGGCTCTTGAATCGCCGCCTCAGGCTCGGAGGAATGCGGATCCTGAGGCGCGTCGCGCGGCGCTCGAGGTCGGACCACAAGCGGCGGGCGGCCGTTTCCCCGATGCGCTCGACCGCCTGCACGAGGAGGTTCGCCGCGCCGGCGGCGCCCGCGGCGTCGTTCACGTCGGCGAGCGCGAGGCGCAGCTCGACGTAACGCTCCGGATCGGACGCTTCCAACTGGGCCGCTTCGAGCCGCGCGGCCCGGCCGAGCGCCTCCCGCGCCGCCTCGCGCATCCGGCGCGCGCAGGCGCCGGCGTCGGCTGCCGGGAGGCTGAGACCGACCTCTTCCAAACGCGCGCGCTCGGCATCGAAGGCGTCGGCCAGCGCGGTCGCGAGGCGGCGCCAGGCGAGCGCCGCCGCCACCGCCGTCAGCGGCCGGCCGGGCGGGATGTCGCGCTCGAGCCGCCGGCCGACGAATCGCGTCAGGAGCTCGAGCGCTTCGTCGAGTGTCTCCGGCCGATCTTCACCCATGCCGATCGGTTCCCCTTCCGGGGCGGTCGGGCCGCCGCGCCGCACCCCCTTTGCGAGGCTAGCACCGGAGCGGCGGCGGCACACCGGGGCGTTCCCGCCGGTCCGGCCGCGCCCGCACTCTTCCGCGCGCTTGACCGTTCCGGCGGGGAGGACGCACCGTTCTGCGTGCGGGCCACTCGGCCCCGCGTCGAGGGAAGGCGGATGGCGGATCGCACGGGTCGGGTGACCGGCGCGGAGACGCGGGGGCACCGACTCTCCGAGTATCTCGAACGCTACCGCTCGCGCCTCGTGGCGATGAACGGCCCCACCGCGGGCGCGCCGATCGCGTTGGACCGCGAGCGCATCACGATCGGGCGTTCGCCCGGGGCGGACTTGCCGGTCGAGGACGACTCCGTGTCGCGTTGGCACGCGGTGATCGAGTTCACGGGGCGCGGCTTCCGGATCCGCGACCTCGGCAGCAGGAGCGGCGTCGAGGTGAACGGAATGCCGGCCCAGAGCTGCGAGCTGCGCGCGGGGGACACCATCCGCATCGGCGAGCGGGAGTTCCGGTTTTTCCAGGAGGAAATCGAGCCGGCCCCCGGAACCTGCGTCCTGCAGGACTGAGGCCCGCCCTGTCCGAGGCGCACCCCCACCCGCCCGGCGCGAGCGGGCACCACGGGGAAGCCGCCTCTCGCCCGGTGCGCCGAGCCCCGGAAGGCCGCGGGCCCCGCTGGCTCGCCAGCGCCGGCTCCGAAGCCAAGCGCCGGCATGCCAGCGGGTTCCGCGGCATCGCGCGCCGTCCGCGTGCGCCTCGGGGATCGGCGCGGGGCGGAGGAGTCTCCCCGGCGCGAAGAGCGCGTGGACGCTTCCGGCCCGCCGCACCGTCGGCGGGGCTCTCCGGGGACGGAGCGTCGGTGACGGGGTGTATGATCCGCGCCAAGGGGAGGAAGGGGAGGTTCCCCATGGCCGAGGGTGAGCGGGGACTCCGCCGCGAGGTCGAGCGTCTCAAGAGGGAACTGGAGCGGCTGGCGTCCGAGGGGCGCGAGCGCCCGCCGGTGGACGAGGAAGCGCTGTCGGCGCTGCTCGACGGACTCGGAGCGGCCCTCCTCGTGGGCAAGCCGGGCGGCACGCTTTCGAAGGTGCTCTCCGGGCCGCGGTTCCCGTGGCCGGGTGGGCGCGTCCCGGGGCCGGGTGCGGTGCTCGGCGAAGCGCTCCCCGCGGAGCTGGCGGAGGCACTGGCGCGCATCGGAGCCGAGGCGGAGGCGACGGGCCGGCCGGCGGAAGCGCGCGCACCGGCCGGCGGGGGAGGGCGCCCGTGGAGGGCGCGCGCCGTCCGCGCCGGTGCGGGGCGGGTGGCCTGGCTGGTCGTGGCGCGCGAGCCGGAGAGCGACGAGGCGCTCGGCGCCGGCTTCCGCCTCGCCTTCGACAACGCTCCGATCGGCATGGCCCTCGTCGCTCCCGACGAGCGGTTCCTCCTGGTCAACCAGGCGCTGTGCGAGATGCTGGGATACACCGCCGAGGAGCTGCTCCAGATGCGGGTCGCGGACGTGACCGATCCGGAGGACGTGGAGGAGGAGGCTCTCAAGAAGCTGGACCTGATCGAAGGGCGCGCGGGCGGGTTCAGCATGATCAAACGCTACCGGCACAAGAGCGGCCGGACGATCGTCGGCCGCCTGTGCGTTTCGGTGGTGCGCGATGCGGGGGGGCGGCCCGCCTTCTACGTGGGCCAGCTCGAAGACGTGACCGAGCGCGAGGCGTTGCGCCGGCGCCTGTTCCAGGCCGAGAAGATGGAAAGCCTCGGCCGCCTTGCCGCGGGCGTCGCCCACGACTTCAACAACCTCCTCACCGTGATCCTCGGCGGTTGCGAGCTGCTGGAGGAGGAGCTCGCCCGCCGCGGGGTTCCCGCGCACGATCTCGAGGCGATCCGCCAGGCGGGGCTCAGAGCCAAGGAACTCACCGGCCAGCTCCTCGCGATCGCGCGCCGGCGGCCGCTCAGGCCCCGTCCGATCGATCTCAACGAGGTCGTGCGCGGCGCGGAGTCGCTGCTCCGCAGGGTGCTCGGCGAGAAGGTGCGCCTGCAGATCGATCTGACCGAACCGGTGTGGACCGTCGAGGCCGACCCGGCTCAACTCCAGCAGGTGATCCTCAACCTGGCGATCAACGCGAGGGACGCGATGCCGGAGGGCGGCGAGCTGCGCCTGCGCACGGCGAACGTCACCCTCGGGGACGGGCCGCCGGGCGCGGGCCGGTTCGTGGAGCTGACGGTGGAGGACACCGGACCGGGACTGCCACCGGAGGTGCGGCGCCACCTGTTCGAGCCGTTCGTCAGCACGAAGAGTTCCCGGGAAGGGACCGGCCTCGGCCTGGCGACGATCTACGGGATCGTCCGCCAGTCCGGGGGGGATGTCACCGTGGACTCCGACCCGGGAAAAGGAACGCGGTTCCGGATCCGCCTCCCCGGATCCGACAAGCCGCCCGAGCCGGAAGCCCCTCCCGAGCCGATCCTTCCCGGACGCCGGGAGGGAAAGGGGCGGGTCCTCCTCGTCGAGGACGACGCGGGCGTCCGGGATCTCGCCGCCCGGACCCTGCGGGCCGCCGGGTACGAGGTGGCGGTCGCCGACGGCCCCGCCGCGGCGCGGCGCCTCGCGGGCGCCGGAAGGCCGGTCGACCTTCTCATCGCCGACCTCGTCCTCCCGGAGGGGCGGGCCACCGACCTCGCCGCGGAGCTGCGGCGGGATCGTCCGGGCCTTCCGGTGCTCTTCATCACGGGGTACGCGGACGAGGGCGTGGCCGGCGAGGGGAGCGCCGAAGCGCTCCTGCCGAAGCCGTTCACGCCCTCGGAGCTGCTGGTGCACGTCCGCCGCGCTCTCGAGCGGGCGCAGGACCGGAGGTGAGGGAGGTCCGGCCCGCCCGGCGCCGGGCGGCGGCCCCGGCGGCGGCGTCGTAGACGGCCACGGGCCAGCAGGCCGCGGGAAGCGCCCAGCGGAGGGGAGCGGCCCCCAGCGCCCCGAGCCAGGAAGGCGGGACCGCCCCGAAGCGCGCGAACAGGAGTCCGGCGGCGGGCGAGACCGACAGCCAAGCTGCGGCGGCGGCCCAGGCGCAGGTGGCGAAGAGGGCGGCCCGGATCCGGCACCCGTTGAGCGCCTGTCCCCACCCGGGGATCAGGGCCGAGGCGGCTGCGGACAGCGGCGGCGGTGGGGCCCCCGGGAGGCGGGGAAGGGTCGCCAGTCCCGCCACATGAAGGCCCGCCGCACCCACGGCGGCGGCGGCGACGAGCAGCGGGCCGGTCCAGGACGGGGTGCCGGCGAGGAGGCGCGGTTCGCACCAGACCGCCCGCGCCACCGCGACGCACAGAGCCGTATGGGTGGAGAGGAACAGCCCTGCGCGCCAGCGCCCGGCGGCCAGGTGCCCGAGTCCCGGGCACGCGGCCGAGGACGCAGCAGCGGCGCGGCGGATGGCCATGCGGAGGGTCTCGGCCGCGGCGGTCGCGCCCGCCTCGCGCGAGGGCCGGCGGAGCCGGGAGCCCTCGGCCGGCGTCCGGCCGGGACGGCGGACGCCCCAGCCGGTGCCGGTGGGGTCCGCGACGCCGCGGCTCGCGGCGGCCGAGCCGGGGCGGACCGCCCGCCGGATCTCGCCGAGGTCGTACACGTCCGGTCGGTCCATCGGGCCCCCTTGTCCGCCGCGCCGGGCCGTTCCGCCCGGGCCGCCGGTCCGCGACCATGCAGGGGGCCTGCCAACGGCTCGGGGAAGGCGGCGGACGCCGCCGGACACCGGCGCCCGACGATCCTGAAATCGCGTCGCCGGAGGGGGCTTCTCGCCGGAACGGGGCGGCCGATTGACGGCGGTCGCCAAGGCCGTTGACCGACGTCAGGGGATGGCGGCGCCCGCGGGTCGGGGAAGGCATCATCGCCGCTCCGGGGGGTGGCCCGCGGGGAGGAATCATGACGCTCACGCTGGGACCGCGGCGGGGGGAGGTTCTCGATGTGGCTCCCCCTCCGGAAACGGCCGCCGGGGCGGCGCCGGCCGACCTGCGCGCCCTCGAGACGCTGGACGGGCTGTACCGGCCGCTCTGCGCCATCCTCTACAACTACGTTCCCCGCTCGGGCCATCCGGGGGGATCGATCTCTTGCGGGCGTTTCGCGGCCGCGCTGCTGTTCGACAACCTCGACCACGACCTCGGCGATCCCTGGCGCTCCGACGCCGACCTTCTCTGCTACGCCGCGGGTCACAAGGCACTCGGTCTGTACGCGCTGTGGGCCCTGCGGGACGAAATCGCCCGCGTCGCGGCGCCGCATCTGCTTCCGGAGGACCGGCGCGCGCGGTTCCGCCTCGAGGACCTGCTCGGCTTCCGGCGGAACCCGACGGAGAGGACGCCGCTCCTGTCGCGGATGGAAGCGCGCCCGCTCGACGGGCACCCCACGCCCGCCATCCCGTTCGTGCCGGTCGCGACCGGTGCGTCGGGGGTCGGGCTGGCCGCCGCCGTGGGGCTCGCGCTCGGCGCCCTCGACGTCTTCGGATCCGACTCGCCGCGCGTGCACGTCATCGAGGGCGAAGGGGGCCTGACACCCGGCCGGGCGTCGGAGGCCCTGGCGGCCGCCGGCACCGCCAGGCTCGGCAACCTGGTGGTGCACGTGGACTGGAACCAGGCCTCGATCGACACCGACCGCGTCTGCCGCGAGGCCGACCGGCCGGGGGACTACGTCCAGTGGGATCCCGCGGAGCTGTTCGCCCTGCACGACTGGAACGTCGTCCGGGTCCCCGACGGGCGCGACCTCGCGAGCGTTCTCGCCGGACAGCGGCTAGCGCTTTCGCTCGACAACGGACAGCCGACGGCGATCGTCTACCGCACGGTCAAGGGATGGCGTTACGGGATCACCGGCCGCGCATCCCACGGGGCGGGACACGGGATGTGCTCGGACGGCTTCTTCGACGCGGTGATGGAGCTGACCGAGCGCTACGGCCTCCAGCTTCCCCGCTGCGACGCGGAGATGCGCCGCTGCGAGCGCCGCGACGGAGGGGCTGTCCGCGAGGAGTGTTTCTGGGAAGCGCTGGGTGCGATCCGCTCGGCGGTGGAAAGCGAGCGCGAGACGACCGCGCACCTCGCGGGCAAGCTCGAGGCGGCCAGGGAGCGCCTCGAAGCGCGCGCGAGGAAGCCGCGCCCGGGCGCGCCGCGCGTCGAGAGCGTCTACGAGACCGCGGTCCGCCGGGGCGTCGAACCGCCCGAATCCCTGCGCTTGGAGCCCGGCGCGACCACCACGCTCCGCGGGGAGCTCGGCCGTGTGCTCCGTTTCTACAACGAGGCGGGCGCCGGAGCGCTCGTCGTCGCGGCGGCGGACCTTCTCGGTTCGACGAGCGTGGACGAGGCCGTTTCAGGGTTCGCCGCGGGCTTCTTCGACGCCCGGGAGAACCCGGCATCCCGCAGGCTGGCCGTCGGCGGCATCTGTGAGGACGGGATCACCGGCGTGCTCTCGGGCCTCTCCGCGTTCGGCCGGCACATCGGGGTGGCCTCTTCCTACGCGGCCTTCATCGCCCCTCTCGGACACGTGGCGGCCCGCCTCCACGCGATCGGCGCGCAGGCGCTGCGCGAGGCCACGGGGGCGCCCTACCGGACACTCGTCGTCGTGTGCGCGCATGCCGGTCTGGAGACCGGCGAGGACGGGCCGACCCACGCCGATCCGCAGGCTCTCCAGCTCGTTCAGGGGAACTTCCCGCCGGGCCTGGCGGTGACGCTCACGCCGTGGGAACCGCAGGAGATCTGGCCGCTCGTCACCGCGGCACTCGCCGCGCGACCGGCGCTGATCTTCCCCTTCGTCACGAGGCCGCCGGAGCGGGTGCCCGACCGCGCGGCGCTCGGACTGCCGCCGGCGTCGGCCGCCGCGAAGGGGATCGTCCCGCTCCGCACCGCCGCGGGACGGGGGGACGGGACCGTCGTTCTCCAGGGAAGCCGCGTCACCTCGACCTTCGTGACCGAGGTGCTTCCGAGGCTGGAGGCGGAGGGGATCGATCTGAACGCCTACTGCGTCACCAGCGCGGAGCTTTTCGACCGGCTGCCGCGAGCCGAGCGCGAACACCTCTACCCGGAGGCGCGGGCCCGCGAGGCGATGGGGATCACCGGGTTCACCCTTCCCACGATGGAGCGCTGGATCCTGTCGCGGAAGGGACGCGAGGCCACCTTGCACCCCTTCCGGAAAGGCGGTTATCCGGGCAGCGGGCCCGCCCCGCGGGTCCTCGCCCAGGCCGGGCTCGACGCCGAGTCCCAGTACCGAGCGGTGCTGCGCTACGTCGCGTCACGCGGGAGGAACGCCGCCGTCTGAGGCTCCCCCGCGGGCCAATCGGCCGCGCGCGGCAGTCCCGCCACCGCACCGCCGGCGCGGAGCCAGATCAGGACCGCCTCGACCCGGCGATGGACCCGGAGCTTGCCGAGGATCGCCCGCACGTGGTTGCGGACGGTGGTGCGCGCGATGTGCAGGGCCGAGGCGATCTGGTCCGTCGTGTAGCCCGAGGCGAGGAGGCGCAGCACGTCGCGCTCCCGCGGCGACAGGAGCGTCAGGCGCGACGCCGCCCGGATGTCCGTGCCCGCCTCCGCAGCCGCGGGGCGGCGCGATGGGAGGAGCAGGTGGACGACGGCGGGCGCGTGGCGCGCGGCGCTCGGGTGGAGCACCGTCACCAGTTCGTGGGGAACGGGGCGCTGGGACGTGACGGCGAGCACGCGCATCCGCGGCGCGGGGCGCCCGGCCCGCGCGGCCGCGAGCACCTCGCAGTCGGGGCGGCACAGGGGCGTGCCGTCATCGCGCCGCAGGCGCATCACTTCCCAGCACGGGCGCCCGAGCGCGTCGGAGCGGCTCCTCGCGGCCAGCGGCGCCGCCGGCTCGTTGATGTAGCGCACGCGGCCTCCCGCGTCGGTGACCAGCAGCGGATCGGCCGCACGCGCGAACGTGGAGGACGGGATGAGGCCTGCCATGACTCACCTCCGGTACGGCGCGCCCCGCCGCGGAGGGCGCGGCGGAACGCGACCGCGGGTGGCGGGCAGGGGGCGGGGCCGGTTTCTCCGCAGGCCGGGGCCCGGCAGGGAGCGTCACGAAACCGATCCGCTCCGCCGCGCCTCGCCGGGTGAATCGGGGAGAATGGGCCTGGCCACGTCCCCTCCCACTCGTCGGCCTCCGCGGGCGCGGCCGGACGACTTCGTCAGACTTCATCAGATTTTCGCACCCTGCGTCGCGGGGCTCAATGATTCATCCGGATCACTCGCGGAAGCCCCGCCGCGCCGGGGGACCCAGTTCGACCGGTACGGTGAGCCGCCGCCCCTCCCGGACGACCGTCACGGGCACCGACTCTCCCGGCCGTCGCCGGTCCAGGGCGAGGAGAAGGTCGTCCGCGCTGCGCACCGGCTGGCCCCCGACCTCCACGATGATGTCCCCGAGCCGGAGCCTTCCGAGCCGGTCGCGTGCGGTGCCGCGAAGACCGGCCCTATCGGCGCCGCTCCTCGGCACCACCCGCACGATCAGGGCCCCCTCGGGCTCGCCGAGTCCCACCTCGCGGGTGCCGATCACCTCGACTCCGAGCGTCGGCCGTTCGATTCGCCCCTTCGCGATCAGTTCCGGCACCACCCAATTGACCGTGTCGACAGGGATCGCGAACCCGACCCCCGCGTACGCCCCCGAGGGGCTGTAGATGGCCGTGTTGATGCCGATCAGCCGGCCGGCGCTGTCGAGGAGCGGCCCGCCGGAGTTGCCGGGGTTGATCGCCGCGTCGGTCTGGATCACGCCCCTGATCGGAATGCGCGCGGCCGATTCGATCTCGCGTCCGAGCGCGCTGATCACACCGGTCGTCAGGCTCTGATCGAGTCCGAAGGGGTTGCCGATCGCGAACACCTTCTGCCCCACGAGGAGGTCGTGCGAGCTGCCGATCGCGATCGGTTGCAGCCGGTCGGGCGGCGCGTCGATCTTCAGGACCGCGAGGTCCTTCTCCGGCGCCGCTCCGACCAGCTCGGCGTCCCACGTCGACTGGTCGGCGAGGGTCACGCGGGCACCGCTCGATCCCTGCACCACGTGGAAGTTGGTCACGATGTGCCCGTCTTCGTCCCACACGAAGCCGGAACCGGTGCCGCGCGGTATCTCCTGGACGTTGAGGGTGAAGATGTCGCGCCGCAGCGCCAGCGAGGTGATGTAGACGACCGACGGCGAGGCGCGCCGGAACAGCTCGATGGTGGCCATCTCGTCCGGGGACAACTCGCCGCGCGGCGTCACCGGCCGCGGTCGGGCGGCCGGGCGCGACTCGAGTCCCAGCCACCCTCGAGCCGCGGTCGGACCAGCGACGAGGGCGAGCGCGAGCAGAGCGGCGGCGAGAAGTGGAACGGCGACGCGTTTCATCTGCGGTCCTCCACGTCCGGGACGGCCCGGGCGCCCGGGCCAGTATCGGCGGCTCCGGCCGGGGGCACAACGCGCGACGCCCGGCGCCGGCCGCGCTATCCTCGCGCCATGCCCGGGCGAGACCGGATGGGCGGACAGCGGCGCGGTGGGTTCGTCCCGCCGGCCCGGCTCCCGCTACCACCGGGCGCGCCCCGGCGGCTGGCCGTCGTGGCGCGGCGGTGCCGGGTCGCCGAAGCCCTGGGGCCCGAGCTTGCCCGGAGCCTTTCGCAGATTCGCGAAAGAGACGGTGCCCTCGAACTCCTCTTCACCGGGGACGGGTGGGAAACGAGGCTCGAGCCGCTCCGCGCCGAGATCGAGCGGCGCGTCGCGGCAGCGTTGGGGATGCGTTCGGCGCGGATCCGCATCGCCTCGGTTCCGGCGCGCGCCGCCGGAGGCCGGGAGGCGCGGGCCCAGCCGGCGCCGCCGGCGGGGCTCTCCCCGGCCGAGCGACTGCGTCGCGTCGCCGATCGGTTGCGCCGGCGCCCCGTTGACACCCGGGGACGGCGACAGTAGATAGAGCCCTTCGCGCGCCGGCCGGAGCGGCCTGGCCCGCACGAGGTGAGCCGGTGGACGAAGCCAGGAACGGCGAGGCGCGGGGGGCGGGCGCGCCCCGCCGGCCGGTGATGATCGAGATCGACCGCCTCCGCAAGTTCTACGGGGAGTTCGAGGCGGTCAAAGGGATCTCGTTCCGCGTCCACCGGGGGGAAATCCTCGGCTTTCTCGGACCGAACGGCGCGGGAAAGTCGACGACGATGAAGATCATGACCGGCCTTTTGCCCCCGACCTCCGGGTCGGTGCGGATCGCCGGCCACGACGTGCTCGACGAACCGCTCGAGGTCAAACGGGCGATCGGCTACCTGCCGGAGGTGCCGCCGCTCTACCCCGAGATGGTGGTGCGCGACTACCTCGCCTTCGCCGCGCGGCTGCGCGCCGTGCCGCGCGCCCGCTGCCGGGCCGCCGTCGACCTGGCGCTGGAGCGCTGCGGCCTGACCCACATGGCCCGCCGACTGGTCGGGAACCTCTCCAAGGGATACCGCCAGCGGGTCGGACTGGCCCAGGCGGTCATCCACGAGCCGCCGGTCCTGATCCTCGACGAACCGACCGTCGGTCTCGATCCGACCCAGGTGATCGAGATCCGGGGAATCATCAGGGCGCTCGGGCGGGAGCGGACGGTCATTCTGTCGAGCCACGTCCTCCCCGAGGTCCAGGCGACCTGCCAGCGGGTGGTGATCATCAACGAGGGGAGGGTCGTGGCGGAAGGACCGATGGACGAGCTGCTCGAGGGCGGCGCCGGGCGCGTCGTCGTCCGACTGGCGAGACCCCCGGCCGACGGGGCCCAGCTCGGCTCCCTGCCGGAGGTCCGGCGAGTCGAGCCGCTCGGCGAGGGGCGTTTCCGGTTCGCGCTGGAGCCGGGGGACGATCGCCGCGAGCGCTTCGTCCGGGCGCTGGCCGCCACGGGGTTCGGCCTGCTGGAGGTGCAGTCGGAGCGGACGACGCTCGAAGAGGTCTTCCGGCGGGTCGTCCTCGAGGAGGAGGCCGCCGCGTGAGATTCGTCTGGACCCTCTTCCGGCGCGAGGTCAAGAGCTACTTCGTCTCGCCGCTCGCCTACACCGCCACCGCCGTCTTCCTCCTCATCATGGGAGTCCTGTTCTACCTCGGGATCCTGGCCTACGAGGGGGCGCGGGTCCGGGCGGCGGCGAACCCGCTGGCGGAGCTCCCCGGAGCCGAGCAGCTCGTCCGGAACCTGCTCGGCGCGGACAGCACGTGGGCGCTGCTCATCATCGTCCCGGTGCTGGCCATGCGGCTGCTGGCCTGGGAACGCTCGCAGCACACGGCGGAACTGCTGCTGACCGCGCCGATGACCACGTTCCAGCTCGTGCTCGGCAAGTTCTTCGGAGTGCTGTTCGTCTGGGCCGTGATGCTGGCGCTCTCCTGCTGGATGCCGATCACGCTGCTCGTTTGGGGTAAGGCCGATCCGGCGCCGATGTGGACCGGCTATCTCGGCCTTTTCCTTTACGGGGCGTTCATGCTGGCGGTGGCGCTCCTCGCCTCCAGCCTGACCGAGAACCCGATCCTCGCGTCGTTCCTGGCACTGCTGTTCATGGCCGGCGTCAACGTGCTGGGAGCCCTGGCGCCCAAGGTGCCGCTGATCGGGGACAACCTGGAGCTGTTCACGCCCGCCGGGAACCTGGCGCTGCTGACGGGCGGCGTGGTGGACACGCAGGCGGTCGTCTTCTTCGTCAGCACGACCTGGCTTCTCCTGTTCGTCACCGCGCAGGTGGTCGACAGCCAGCGGTGGAGGTGACGGCGTGAGGCGTCTCGCCACGGTGCTCGGTCCGGTCGGTCTCGTCCTGCTGACCGTGGGGGCGGGGTGGGCCGTCCTCGCCCCCCGTGTCCTGCCCACCGCGTACCGCGGGCTGATCGTGGCCGGCCTGGTCGCGCTCGTCCCCAGCGCGTGGGGATGGCGAGCCGCGCTGCGCGATCCGGTGGGGGGCAAGCGGGTCCGCTTCGGCGCCAACGCCCTGGCGGCCGTCTCCGTCGCCACCGCGGCGGTGCTGCTGGTGAACTTCTTCTCCGTGCGGTTCCATCAGCGGTGGGACCTCACCCGGACGAAGTCGTTCTCGCTCCACCCCGTGACGATCAGGATCCTCGAGGGAATCGACCGGGACGTGGACGTGGTGGGGTTGTATCCCGAACGGCGGCAGACGGAGTTCCGGGCGATCCGGGAGCTGTACCGGATCTACTCCTACCACCAGCCGCGCATCCAGGTCACGGTCGTGGATCCGCAAAAGCGGCCCGACCTGGTGCAGGAGCTGGGTGTGCGCGGAACGAGGATCACGGTGGTCCGCTGCGGCGACCGGCTGGCGTACTTCCAGGATCCGGGGAACGCCGTCGACAGGGAGCGCCGGCTGACGGCGGCGATCCGGGAGGTCACGCGCGGCGAGCCCAAGGTCGTCTACTGGATGTACGGCCACGGTGAGCGGCGCCGCGATGCGGAAGGGGAGGAGGGCTTCCAGCAATTCCAGCGGTCCCTCGAGGAGGATTTCTACGAGGTCCGCGATCTGAGTCTCGGCCCCGGCGCTCGTGTGCCGGACGACGCCTCGCTGCTGATCTTCGCCGATCCCGCCGATCCGATCCCCGAGGAAGAAGTCGCCGCGCTCGACGCCTACCTGCGGAGGGGAGGCCGGATCCTCGCTCTCGCCGACATCGAACCCGGGGGCGGGGCGACGGCCCCGCCGCCGCTCGCGGAGCTGATGCGGCGCTGGGGCATGCGGAGTCCCCCCGGGATCGTCGTCGACCCGAGGCCGGAGAAGAGCTCGCGGTATCCCGAGCCGTGGGTCGTGCTGGGCGAGGACTTCGGCGGTGCGGAGCCGGTGGCTCCCCTCCGGGGAAAGGAGACGCTCTTCCGCGGGGCGCGGGCGCTCGAGTTCTTCACCGTGATGGAGGACCAGCAGATCTTCCACATGCCGCTCGTGCGCGCCGGGGTCGGGGCGTACGTCGAGGAGGACGTCCAGCGGGCGATGCGGGGCGAACCCGATCCGGAAGCCCAGGCCGAATGGCGCGACACGCCTCCGATCCTCGCCCTCGCCGCCTACCGCCGGTTCGAGCCGAGGCCCGGCCAGGCCGGAGCCGGGTGGGAGGCCAGGTTCGCGGTGGTGGGGGACGCGGACTTCCTCGACAACGCCGACTACCCCGCCCGTGCCAACACCGATTTCGCCGAGAACCTCGTCCGGTGGCTCACCGGCGAGGAGCTCCTCATCCGGAAGGAGGGGGAGCGCCGGCTGGCCAAGCAGGCGCTCGCCATCGGCCCGCCGCGACAGCAGGCGGTTTGGCTGGGGGTGGTCCTCCAGTTCCTCGTCGTCTTCCTTGCCGGGTGGGCCATCTGGTTCGTACGGAGATCGAAATGACACGGCGGGGACTGGCGGCGGCCGCGATCGCGGTGGCGGCGATGGCGGCGCTGGCCTACTACCTCGAGCGGCGCGACGTGCTCGAGGGAAAACACGTCGCGGCCGAACTCGTCTTTCCCTACAACACGACCCGCGTGGCCGAGGTGACCGTTCAGATCGGCGACCGCCGGGCGACCCTGGTCCGCGGCCCGGGCGGCGCCTGGCAGCCGGCTCCCGGGAGTCCCGAGGGGACCCGGGAGGATCTCGCCGCGGATCTGATCGGAGCGTGGGGCCGGGTGCGGTTTCTCGAGGTCATCGACGAGAACCCGGACGATCCGGGCCGCTACGGTCTCGACGAGCCGCGGGTGCGCCTCGCCGCCCGCCTGAAGGAAGGCGAGCAGCCCGCGCCACCGAGGCCGCCCTCGTTCGAGCTCGGCGGGCCGAACCCGCTGCAGCCGTCGTACTACGCGCGCCTCGACGGGTTTCCGCGGGTCGTTCTCGTGACCGTGCAGGCCGCGGAGGTGGAGACGCTCGCCCGGCGCGTTCTCGGGCTTCCCGACGAGTCCTCCGGGAACGAGGACGCCGGGAACGGGTCCCCGCCCGTCACCTCCGGGCGGTGACCGTGAAGTCGATCGTGCGGCTCACGGGCGGCGCTCCGGGAACCATCGCCGTGAACATCGCGCGGTAGCGGCCGGCCGGTATCTGCCCCGGCTCGAAGCGCCACGCGCGGGGTCCTCGCCCGTCCTCGACGCGCGACGGCGGGGCGAGCGGCTCCGGCGTGTCGCCGTCCCAGCGGAAGATCTGCCACTCCAGCGCGACCGGCCCGTCCCGGCCGGGCGGCGGGAGCACCTCGAGAAACAGGCCGAACGGCTCGTCCGCCGGCACTTCCGTTCCCAAGCGGGGGATCACGAGGTGGTCGTGGAACCGGAACGGAAGATCGGTTCCCGGGCGCTCCGGACCCGCGGGCAGGATCGCCCGGGCGAGGACGGGGCCGGTGACCAGCGGCGCTCCTTCGGCAGCGCCCGGCACGGCGATCTCGGCCGTCGCCGCGCCCGCGTCGCCGGCGCGACGGTCGGCCAGGACCGCCGACAGCCGCCACCGACCGGGCGGTACCGGGCGGAGGGCCTGGACGCGCAGGTACGGATCCCCCGGCTGCGGGGCCGGCTCGGCGACGAAGCTCTCCTCCGGAAATTCGATCACGCCGTGACGCTCCGCCGCCGGGTCGGCCGGCCGGAGTTCGGCGGTCGCCGCGAATCGTTGCGCCAGCGACAGCGCGCTTCCGTCCCACGGCGGATCGAGGGCGTCGCGCCGGACGGCCAGCGTCAGCGCCAGCAGCGGATGAGGCGCCGACGCGACGAGGTGCCAGCGGGCCGCGACGTCGAGCGTGCCGAGGTACTCCTCGGTGCGCACCACGGCGCGCAGGAGCTCGCGCTCGGTGGGAACCTCCTGGAGTCGCGCGAGGTCGAGAGCCGTTCCGAGCGTCCCGTGCTCCCAGGGAATCGAGTCGACGAGGTTGGCCAGCGTGGGAGGGAGACCGACCGGACGCTCCGCGTTCATGTCGAGATAGATGCTCGAGAGCTTCGGATCGTCGGTGAGACGCCAGTCGCCGACGTCCTTGACGAACGCGATGATCGTCTCCGGGCTCATCGACCGGCGCAGCCCGCGGTAGTGCCAGCGCATCAAGCCGCGTTCCGGGATGGTCTTGATCCCGGTGTCGAAGTCGTCCCGCCGCTCGATCTGATCGGGAGGGCCCAGCAGGATGAAGATCTTCCCGCGATCGGTCTTCCACCCGGGAAGCGGGGTGTCGCCGAACCGGCGATTGGCCTCCACGACGCGTTGCCAGAAGGCGATCCGGGCCTCGTTCTGGGGCGTGCGCGGGTCGGGGTCGCGCCGCTCCCAAAAGCGCCTGATGAACTGCAGGCGCTCGGCATCGGTTTGGAGGCGCTTGAACAGGCGGGTCTCGGTGCGCGTCATCAGGTACCGGACCGGCCCCCGGTACCAGTCCCGCAGCGAGACCGGCGCGTCGCCGGCGGGAGCCGGCGGGCCGGCCGCGACGGCGAGGGCGAACAGCCACGGCAGCGCACCGCCGCGCCCATTTGCCCCTTGCCAGATC